>JANQTK010000119.1:0-12874 GCA_030731695.1 Polaribacter sp. | reverse complement strand
AGGAGTTTGAAATATACACAAGGTTCCTTCGCTTACATTATTCGTAGTTTTCATCAACCAAAAATGTCTTTTTGTAGCTTCGTCATAATAATAACTATTCACGTTATAATCTAAAATTTTTGTTTCAGCTCCAGTAATTTCAACAGTAAATTTTGCTTGAGCTCCAGCATCTAATTTTGATTTTCCAGAAACTGTCATGAAAATATTTCCAGAAATATCTGAAATTTTTTCTTTCATATTTACATACGTGTAACTCCAATTTGTGTTGCCAATTGTTGGCATTCCTGAGTTTGTATTGTTATTTACAGTAGTATTGGTGTTATAATTTGTTTGTTTTTTTACGATTGGAACGATATTTACGTTAGGAAAATTTCCATATCTGTTGATATATTGTTTATCAAAATCAATACTTCCTGTAACTTCACCATTATCAAAATGAATTTCTCGAAAATAAAAATATTGGTATTTACCTGATTTATAGTGTTTTTTTATCCAATTATCTTTATTGTCATATTCATAATCATAGGTTGCAGTGTAAGTATTTGTTTTACCAACATCAACTGATTTTGTGATATTTCCATATTTATCATAGGTATAAGTGGCTTTATTATCACTGTATTTACCTTTAGAAATGTAAGTGGTTTTAATGTTGTTTTCATACATAGTTGTGTAAGTGCCAATAATGCTTCCATCTTGGCTACTGTAACTTATATAGACATTTGTTTTGTTTTTTCCATTGTATGAATTGGTATTTTCAGAAGTTAATTTTCCATTTTTATCAAAGGCTTGTTCTTTGATTTGTCTTCCTTTGTTGTCAAAAGTATATGTGGAATAAGAGCCACCTCCACTTTTATAAATGGTTTCTTTTTTTGCAAGATTTCCCTTAGAATCGTAAGTATAAATATAATTTGATGAGTAAGTACCAATTTCATCACTGATATCTGTGATTTCAGCAAGTTGTCCTTTAGAATTGTATTTGTAAGCTTTTTTTACTGGTTTTGGGTCTCCATATTTTCCTTCATAAAAGGAATAGTTTTCTGTTAAATTCCCTTCATCATTATATGTATTGATATTTACGGAGGTTTTAACAAATCCACCACTTTCTTCATCATAATTGTAATAATGTTCAATGGTTTTTCTAACTTTTTTGTGCAGTTTTTGCGATTCTAAATTGTATAATTCTGTTTGTCCAAATGAGGAAAAAATCGCGACAAAAAGTATAAAAAGTGAAGTGATAAAATTTTTCATTTTTTTCGATTTTGGTTGATTTCTAATGAATGCAATTAGAAATGGAAGCGTGTATTGGGGGTTACACACTTCGTTAATTTCTAAATACTACTTATTCTCTTTCAGTTATTAATCGTTTCATAAGATTTCAAAAGTCCAAAGTATTTCTTTTATTTGAAATACGTCATCTGCCTTATATTCAATTAATTGTCTGATTTGTAGAAATCTTCGATAAGTTTTTCTGCTTCTGAAAGTTTGTTTTCGGGAATTAAAATTCGGAATTCGTCATTAGTTGGACCTTTTCTTGTAGCCCATTGAATGTCAACTTCCAATAATTTTTTATTGTTTTTTGCATCAATAATTTTTAAACTTTTAATTCTTCTTCTTTTTGATGCAACTTCAATTTTATGATAATTGATCATCATATAATCATTAAAAATAAGAACATGTGGCTTTAAAACATTTTTTTGTAAATGCTTGTAGCTAAATTTCATTCGTAAAAACGGAATTAAAAAAGCAAATGGAATGGCAAAAAGAATTCCAATTAAATAGGTTGTATCTCTATAATACATCAACCCAAAAGGCACAATTAATAAAATTGCAATGCCAAAGTAAATATTGTCTTCCTTTTTATTGGCTTTTTCTATGTCAACAAATTCGTTCCATTCTTGTTCAGAATAATGCCATTCTATGAGCGGATTTTCAGTTTCCATGAAATAAAGAATTTACTTTTCAAATGTAGTAAAATATTGATTATCAATTGTTATTGAAATTTCTATAAGGTTTTATTCCGTAAAATTGATGAGTTGTTTTTTTACGGTTTCTTTAGGCGACTTTTCATTGCTTAGTTTTTCAGCGACAAAATCTAAGGTTTCTGAGTTTTCTTTAATAGCTTCCATTACCAAATCAATCAAAAATCGAAAAACAATTAACAAAATTGCAGCAATAATTCCAGCATCAGAAAACACAATAAAAAAGAACGATAAAATCACCACAAATTGCTGAATAAAAATGCGCACATAAGGAGAAAACATAATTTCTTGTGCTTCAAATTTTAGGTATTTATGGTTGCCAATAAAATCACTAAAAAACTTTCCTACATGCGTAAAAATGATTGCAGGAAAAGCATATCTAATATCTTCTAAACTTAAAATTTTGCCATAATTTTCGAGTATGGAAAACGGTTCTTTAAAAACCACAGTGTCACCAATGCTAAAAATTGCAAAAGCAAAAATGGATTGAATAGCCACAAAGAATCCATAGTGAAAAAGGAAAAACGGAATCAAACCATATCCACTTGATTTGCCAAATTGAATGGTCCAAAACATTTTAATAGCATTAAAAATGCCAATGACAATTGTTTCTAAAAAATATACAAAAAGAACCGTTAAAGGATTTATTTTTCCCAAATAAAGCAAAAACAAAAGGTAGACAGTACTCAACCAAATAAAAACATTTTGGGAAGTTGGATAAAAAATATTTTTAATCATACATTACCTTTTAGGGCTGTAAATAACAAAAAATATGGCAACAAAAAAAATACGTTGTTTGCCGTATTTTAAAATTTAATGAAAGGAAATTGTTGTTGAAGTTGTTCTTTTTTCTTTGCTAAATTTAATAAAAATGCTTGATGCTGTTCAGAATTTTCATTGAAAGGTTTGTGTAACGATCCTTTTTGAATCGCTTCAATTTCTGCTAAAACAGCAAAATTATCTTCTGAAAACCAAGTATTTATAAATTTTTCCCAGATATAATTGATAGCGGTTTGGTTTGGATGAATCATGTCTTCCGCATAAAAACGGTAATCGCGTAATTCATCCATCATAATTTCATACGATGGAAAATACTTCATGGAAATTTTTGATAAGGATTGCTCTATTGCTTGATGAATTCCTGCAATCAAGTGGGCTTTACTTTGTGTATTTTCAACAAAACCGTCTTTTAAATGCCTTACAGGAGAAACTGTAAAAACAAGGGTTATTGATGGGTTTATGTTTTCTAAAAGCGAAGTAATTTTTTCTATGATGTTTGAAATTTCAGTAACAGAAAGTAGCTCTTTTTGAAACTTTTTTTGTGGAATTTTATGACAATTCGCTACAATTTCATCAGTTTCTAAAAAACGATAAATCCAAGAAGTGCCAAAAGTAATAATGCAATGAGTGGCATTTTTTAAGGCTTCATTTGTGTCAACAATTCCCGAATTTAGGTTATATAAAAGTGTTTCTTTGTTTGGTGAACTCAAACTAGAATGCGCATCAAAACAATGCCAACGTTCGTTTTCAAAGAAAACATCGTTTTCAGAAAACACTTTTTTTGAAACAACTTGTTGTATGAATTTCTCAATCGCTTTTGGATGAAAAAAAATGCCAAATGGATTTTGAACGGCTTGAAATTTATAAAACTCAAATTTCTTTCCAATATTTTCAGAAAAACAAGAACCTAATAACACAATTCTTGAATCGTAATTTATTGGATTTTTTGTTTCTTTCTGAATCGTAATTTGCGTTTGCAGTTTCATGAATTAAGTATTAATGCTAATTTACAATTTTCTAAAATGTGTTCAATTCTTCAAGAATCTGATTAAAACTGAGACGAGATTTAACATCTTTAGTGGTGCAATCAGTAATTAAGTTTTGCCACTTATTTACAAACTGATTATTCATTCCGTTTGCAGGAACAAGACTTAATAAATCTTCCAATAAACACCCAAAAGCCCTTGTTTCAACGCGTTCAATAGTATGAGAAAGATTTGAGTTAATATCATAAAAAGACGCCGCGCCAAAATCACCAAAAAGACAATCTGCTGTATTGTTTATCAATATATTGTGAGCATAAAGATCTCCATGATTAATTCCTTTAAGATGCAATTGAGCACAAACAGAAGCGATATTTTTAGCGATTTTTAGAATTTCATTTTCGGTAAAAACAGTTTTTTCATCAAAAACATCTCTTGTGCAAGTATCTAAATTTGGTGGATTCCCTAAATTATTATAAGTGGGAGATATGAGTTTCATGATCAAGCCACTTTTATTTTCAGGATGATTTTTGATTTTTCCTAATATTTGGATTAAATTTTCATGAAAACCACTTGATATTGATATTTCCATTTCATCTTCTGGCAATCCATCACTGGTCATGCTTCCTTTAAAAACCTTGATGGCAACCTCTTCTTTTTTTGATTTCCAGGTTGCTTTCGAAATCAAACCAGAGGCACCTTCACCTAACATTTCTTGCAGTGAGAAATCATTCCAATCAAAGGAATCAAAATTAGTGTTTTTTTCCATCTGATGAGAAGCAGGGTTTCCCCCGAAAGCAACCCAAGATAATTTTGGCAACTCAAATAACCATTCAGGAATCAAGTTAAGTTTGTTAGCTGAAATTCTTAAAAGTTCTAAATTTATGCAATTCTTCATTTCAGAAGGTAACTCTTCAATTTGGTTTCCTGCCAATGTGCATTTTTGCAGGTGTAAACAATCACCAATGCTTTTTGGTATTTTTTCTATTTTATTATTCGTTAAAACTAGCCATTTTAACCTTGGTGGAAATGCATTTTCAGGAACAGTTTTAAGTTGATTGGATTTAAAACCAATCATACTTAAAAGCGGTAATTCTTTTAGTATTGCAGGAAATTCTGTGAAGTTATTTCGTTCGAAAAATAAAATTTTTAAGTTCTTTAACTGAGAAATACTATCAGGTAATTCTGTTAATTTATTGTCTGATAAATCTAAAATTTCTAAAGTTTCTGAAAGCGATAATATTTCGATTGGAAACTCTTTTAAATCACAAGCTAATTTTACTTTTTTTAATCCAATTAAGCTACCTGATTTTAATTCTTCTAAAGTTTGTGACATATTTACGTAATAGATCACAAATATAACTATTATTGATTTTTATTAATATTTCAATAACTTTTTAGTTTTTGAAATCCCTTTAGATTGATAATGTATAAAATAATTACCTTTTGCTAAGCCAGATACATCTACTTTTAATATTTGTTGTATTGCAGGATATCTTTGGTTTGCAATCTGTTTTACAACTGCGCCTATGCTATTGTATAAAGTAATTTTAATGTTTTCATCATTCCCAATAAACTGAATATTTAGTGAATTTACGGTTGGATTTGGGAATACCTCAATTTCTAACTCTTTTAAATTAAAATTTGTGGTTGACAATGATGCAGCACAACCTTCTTTAAAAAGTGGTAAAGCAGCAAATTCATCAAATAAAACATTGGTTGATTGTTGTTTTGTTGCGCCTAACCAATCTGTTAAAATAGTACTGTAAATGTTTCTAAAATCAAATTGCATTTGCACGCCTTCTTGGTCATCAACTTGGGTATCAATTTGAGGTGCATCACCTAAAACTTGATTTTTTGCGCAAGTGCCAAACAAAAATAAAGGAGCTGCTGAACCATGGTCTGTGCCAAAAGCGCCATTAGAACGAATTCTTCTGCCAAATTCAGAATACGTCATTCCAATTACTTTTTTATCAATATTTAATAATTCTAAATCTTCTTGAAATGCAACAATAGCATCTGATAATTCTTTTAATAAATCACTATGTTTTCCTTGTGAAACATTTCCGTCAATTACTTGGTTATCATGAGTATCAAATCCGCCCAATTGAACAATGTATATCTTTGTTTTTAATCCGCCAGAAATTAATTTGGCAATATTTTTCAGTTTACCTGCTAATTTATTGTTGTTGCTATTTTCGTATTTGGTTGATAAATTATTACCTGATTTTGCTGCAGTAAGAATCACATCTGCATAGGCATTTGTTTGAGCAATGGTTTTATTAACAAAATCTAAAGTGTCACCAAAACAGTTTGATGGAATTTCGCCAGTATTCGATGCCAAAGCTGTTCCAGGATTTGTTGGGTCAGAGATTGCCATTGAAAAATTTGAATTTGTTCCTTGGCAAGTTTCTGAAACTACTTTTCCTAAAGTAATTGCAAAGGGATGTGGATTATTTGAGTTTGGATAATTTTCTGGGTATTCAGAATGGTTTTCATCAAAAAAACGACCAAGCCACCCTGAAGAAACATACTGATCAGCAGCAGAAGCTGAATTCCAAATATCTGTAGATCTAAAATGCGATCTATTTTGGTCTGGATAGCCAACATTCTGAATTACCGCTAATTTTTCTTGATTCCAAATATTTTTCATTCCTAAAAAAGAAGCATGAAAACTCGTTTCACCATGAATGGAGACTAAATTTGTTTCAGGTATAATAATATTTGAACGAACATTTTGTAGGTTGTCATATTGATTTAGATTAAAAACTGTGTTTAATCCATCATTACCTCCTTGTAATTGAATTAAAACTAAAATATTTTCATTCTCCTCAGAAAACTGATATTCTTTCGGTTTGTTGTTTGCAAACAATGGAAAACCACTCAAAGTTATTGGTAATGCTGCAGAGGCAAATGTACTTAGCTTTATAAAATCCCTTCTATTTAGTTTGTTTCTTTCCATCAGTATTACATAATTTGAAATTCAGACATTTGTACCATTACAGCAAAAAGATTACGAAGTTTGTTTTCTACAGCTATTCTCATAGCGTTGTCAGTAGGATTATTTAGGTATGATCCGTATTCAACTGTCCATTCAAAATCGGGCAATCCAGGAATTAAAACTTCTTTCAATGCCACTAGTTGACTTTCTGTAATAGGATAATTAAATAGTTGATTTGAAAGTTCTCTTATTAAAATGTTGGGGTCTTGTGAGTTTAGAATACCTGCAGTAACTTGTAATACCGGAATTAATGGGGGAACTGTATATTTTTTTTCATCAATGATTAAATCTCCTCCTGTTACAATAATTTTGCAATATTCCAGTCTTTTTGGAATTAAATAACTATTAATCCAACTTTTATAGAATAAAGGTTCTTGGTAGTATGCTTTCCAACCTGCAACATCTGGATGATGGAATAAAGATTGATTTAAATCTGTAGCCGCTAAATATAAGATGTATGCGAAATTATATTCGTCATTAACCGAAGTTTTTGGAGCAGAAAATAATAAAGATTTTGTGGCTGATAGCATTAAATCAATGGGACTTTTTACCATACAAAATGTGTTCTCAAAAAAATGTTCTGATGAGAATAAAACTTTTAATGCAGGCACAATATCATAATTGTTATCTCTTATAATTTTTGCCAAAGGCTCTATGATATTTGTTTCAATTTCAGCGGATAATTCAGTATTTATAAACCATCTGTAAAATTGCCTGCTAATGAATCGTGAGCACTCCTCTTGTTCAAAAATAATGTCAATTAAATCCTTGTATTCATTGGCGCCATTTTCAGCAATAATAGCATTATTAAATCTGTGAGACAACTGTTTAGTGCCTTTTGCATGATTAAAATTCGAAAAAAAAGAACTTAAGGTATTTGCATCTTGTAGACCTCGAACACGCCATCCTGTCAATACTTTTGCAATTTCAATAACATCATTTTCAGTATAATTCGTGTAATCTCCATTTCCAACAGCATCTCCTTTTCCGATAGTAAAAAGTTCAAGCAATTCTCTTGCATAGTTTTCATTGGGTGCATTCACTGTATTTTGTGAACCACTCAAATAAATAAGCATATTTGGGTCGACTGTAATTTGTTTTACCAATTCTTTAAAGTTTTTTAAAGCATTTCTTCGCAAAACATCCATATAATAATACTCTCTGTGTGGATTTGCGTTTTCAGATACAAAATGATTGTGCCAAAACAACGTAAGTTTTTCTCTTATTGACATTTCTGCATTTTGCAGCTGTAAAAAAGACCACGCATAAAAAGATCGGTTTCTAGAAAAATAGATTCGAGTTCTTTCTTGAGAAGAAGCAGCTTCTGGGTAAACAGGTGAATTTACCCAAGTTTCTCCATATTTTGCTCCAGGATCATCTATTTTAATACCTCCTATACCATCTAGTTGATATTTTAAAGGTGGTTCTGGAAGCGAATTTTCTTCAAAAAGTTTTTCAATTGTATTAGATAAGCCCAATGAAACTGACGTTTCAACTAAATTTTGAGTAACACCAAAAGAGGTTCTTTTGAGTAAATGCCTTGCCTCTTTTGATGTCCAGTTTCCTGAAAAAGTATCTAAATACGCCATAAATTAGTTGATAATGATGAAAATCAAATGGATATAGTAAACCAAATTTAATCTTTTTAATGAAAAAAGAAGGCAACTAATTTGTATTAGACAATAAAAGATACTAAACGTTTAATAATCAAATTACGTACTCTTTCGCTTTTTCAAGTGCTTTCGGAATTCCACCTGGATTTTTTCCGCCAGCAGTAGCAAAGAAATTTTGACCACCTCCACCTCCGTGAATGAGTTTTCCTAATTCGCTCACTACTTTTCCTGCATCAAAACCACGTTCGTTTGCCAATTCTTTCGATATATAACACGTAATCATGGCTTTGTCATTCCCAGTAGAAGTTGCAAAAACTAAGAATAAATTTTCGTGTTTTTGTCCCAAACCAAAAGCGATATTTTTAATGCTATTCGCATCCAAATCAACTTTGGTCGCTAAAAACTGAACACCATTAATTTCTTGCAATTGATTTTGAATAGTTTGTGAAACGTTTGCAGCTTTCTCTTTTAATAATTGCTCAATTTGTTTTTTCAAATCAGCATTTTCTTCCTGTAAGTTTTGAACCGCTTTAACAGGTTCTTGAGCATTGTTCAATACATTTTTTATCTCAGAAAGTGTGCTGTGCGTATCAACATAAAAGTTTTTTACAGCTTCATTGGTAATTGCTTCAATACGTCTAATTCCTGCAGCAACTGCACCTTCAGAAACAATTTTGAAATGCCAAATATCACTCGTATTTTTTACGTGAATACCACCACAAAGTTCTACTGATTTTCCGAATTTGATGCTTCTAACAGTATCTCCATATTTTTCTCCAAAAAGAGCCATTGCACCATCTTCAATTGCTTGTTTTAATGGGATATTTCTTTTTTCTTCTAAAGGAAGTTTGCCTTCAATGCGAGCATTTACAAAGTTTTCAATATCGCGCAATTCATCTGCAGTAACTTTGGCAAAGTGCGAAAAGTCAAAACGCAAAGAAGCAGGTTTCACTAAAGAGCCTTTTTGCTCAACATGAGTTCCTAAAATACTGCGTAATGCTTGATGCAATAAATGCGTTGCAGAGTGATTACTTGCCGATAATTTTCGATGTTCACTACTTACAACTGCCTGAAAAATATCATTTAAATGCGAAGGTAAATTTTTGGTATAATGAATAATTAAGTTGTTTTCTTTCTTGGTATCAATGATATAAACCAAATCTCCTTGATGATCTTTTAAAAATCCTGTATCTCCAACTTGACCTCCTCCTTCAGGATAAAATGGCGTTAAATTAAATACCAATTGATATAATTCTCCGTCTTTTTTAGAAGTTATTTTTCGGTATTTGGTGATTTTAACTTCAGCTTCTAAATAATCATAACCAACAAATTCTTCAAAAGCATCTTCTCTGAGCACAATCCAATCTTCAGTGGACGTTTCGCTTGCAGCTCTTGAACGATTTTTTTGTTTTTGCAATTCTTCTTGAAATCCTTTTTCGTCTAAAGTAAATCCTTTTTCTGATAAAATTAATGACGTTAAATCGATAGGAAAACCAAAAGTATCATACAATTCAAAGGCTTTTTCACCAGAAATTTGGGTAGATTTTGAAGAAGAAATAATGCCATCTAATAACAATAATCCTTGTTCTAAAGTTCTTAAAAAAGAAGCTTCTTCTTCTTTAATTACATTTTCAATCAGCTGTTTTTGATCTTTCAATTCTGGAAAAGCAACACCCATTTTTTCACTCAAAACAGTTGTCAATCTATACATAAAAGGTTCTTTTTTGTCAAGAAAAGTAAATCCATAACGCACAGCACGTCTTAAAATTCTGCGAATTACATAACCTGCACCTGTGTTGCTTGGCAATTGACCATCAGCAATTGAAAAAGCCACGGTTCTGATATGGTCGCAAATAACGCGAATGGCAATATCTTGCTTGGTATTTACACCATATTTTGTATCTGTAATGGTTTCAATTTCTCTGATGATTGGCGTAAAAACATCGGTATCATAATTGGATTGAACGCCCTGCAATACCATGCACAAACGCTCAAATCCCATTCCTGTATCAATATGTTTGTTGGGTAAATTTTCAAGAGATCCATCTGCTTTTCGGTTGAATTGCATAAAAACCAAATTCCAAATTTCTACCACTTGAGGATGATCATTGTTTACCAAATCTTTACCATCAATTTTTGCTTTTTCTTCTTTTGAACGGATATCTACATGAATTTCAGAACAAGGTCCACACGGTCCTTGATCGCCCATTTCCCAAAAATTATCTTTTTTACTGCCTTTTAAAATGCGATTTTCTGGAATAAATTGCTTCCACAATTCATACGCTTCAGTATCCATTGGAAGATTGTCTTCTTCACTTCCTTCAAAAACCGTAACGTATAAAATGTCTTTGTCAATCTTAAAAACTTCTGTTAATAATTCCCAAGCCCACGCAATAGCTTCTTTTTTAAAATAATCTCCAAAAGACCAATTTCCCAACATTTCAAACAAGGTGTGATGATAGGTGTCATAACCTACTTCTTCCAAATCATTGTGTTTGCCAGAAACACGCAAACATTTTTGAGTGTCTGCAATGCGATTTTTTTTAGGAATGCCATTTCCTAAAAAGTATTCTTTAAAAGGTGCCATGCCTGAGTTGACGAACATTAAAGTTGGATCGTCTTTAGAAACTAACGGAGCAGAGGGGACAATTAAATGCGATTTTTCTTCAAAAAAGCGTAAAAATGTAGCACGAATATCTTGAGATTTCATAGAGAAAATGTTTCTAATGGAAGTTGGATTGTGTTAATTAATTTTAAAAAAACCATGTAAAAAAAAGTACTAATAAAATATTTTTTAGATTTGTAAGTTATTAAACATAGGTTTTTAGTTAAAAATCTATTTAATAGCGCAAAAATAGTACATTTAGCATTATGGCGAAAGTAAAATATTATTATGATGAACTCACCCTATCTTACAGAAAAATTAAGGTAAATAAGGGTGATTATTATCGAAGAATAGTTTTTAGCTTTTTAGCTATTGTTTTGATAGCTTTTTTGGGGTTTATTACTTTTAGTCAGTTCATCATGTCTCCAAAACAACGTGCTCAAAAGCGTGAATTAGAGAATTTAAATCTACATTATGAGCTATTAACCAAAAGGTTAGAAGAAACTGCAACTATTTTAGACGAAATTCAACAGCGAGACAACAATATTTATCGAAGTTATTTTGAGGCAAATCCTATCACTGAAGAACAACGAAAAGCTGGTTTTGGAGGTGTCAATAGATATAAGGATTTGGAAGGTTATGACAATTCAAAATTGATTATCAACCTTACTAAAGAAGTTGATATTTTATCAAAACAGTTGGTTGTTCAATCAAAATCTTTAGATGAGATTGTAAGTTTGGCAAAAGACAAAGAAAATATGTTGATGTCAATTCCAGCTATTTTACCAGTTAAAAAAGAAGATTTTTATGTGGCATCAGGATTTCAAATGAGGATGCACCCCATTTTAAAAATTAATAAATTCCATAAAGGAATGGATTTTTCTGCGGCAAAAGGAACACCAATATATGCCTCTGGAAATGGGAGAGTTATTTTAGCTGAAAGAAGCAGTACTTATGGAAATGTTGTGTATATTAGTCACGGTTATGGATATCAAACAATTTACGCTCATATGAGTAAAATTGTTACTGCTAATGGAAGAAGTGTAAAAAGAGGCGATTTAATTGGTTATGTTGGTAACACAGGATTGTCAGTTTCTCCTCATTTGCATTATGAAGTGTTGAAAAATGGAGTTTCATTGAATCCAATTAATTTTTATTATGCTAATTTAACTTTAGAAGAGTTTGCAGCATTGCAAAAAGCTTCAGAAGATAGTCAATCTTTAGATTAAAATATATGTACATAGATTTACCCGAAAAACGATACTATAAAATTGGTGAAGTTGCGCAAGCTTTTCAAGTAAACACCTCGTTAATTCGTTTTTGGGAAAAAGAATTTGATGTTTTAAAACCCAAAAAAAACGCCAAAGGAAATCGTCTTTTTACACAAGAAGATTTAAAAAACATCAAATTAATCTATAATTTGGTGAAAGAAAATGGCTTCACTTTAGAAGGCGCAAAGCAAAAATTGAAGAAAAATCCTGAAGGGATTTATAATAGTCAAGAAATTATTAGCAGATTAGAAGCCGTAAAAGCAGAACTTCTTAAGATTAAAAATCAACTATAAAGTAATTTTCGCTACTGTTTTTTTATATATCCTGATTTTTCTAATCAGTATTTTACGATTTATTAAAAGTAAATCCAAACTTGCTATGCATGCATAATAATATTTTACTATATTTGAGCAAGTTACTGTTATAAAACAGTACTCTTAAAAATTTAAAATTCACCTTAAAACTTCAAGAAATGTCAAAAAAGTATGTAGACCTAGAAACATTAAAATACATACTTTATGATATTCATCAATTAGAAAATTTACTGTCAAGAGAACGGTTTCTAGATCACAATATGGAATCGTTAGATTTGTTTATTGACTCCGTAAAAGAATTTTCTGATAGAGAGTTGTATCCCTATTT
>JANQTK010000118.1 GCA_030731695.1 Polaribacter sp. | reverse complement strand
TGTACCAACGAATGGTAAAAAAACCAAGATTGATACCTAAAGAGGGATCCCAAGTAATTGCTAAATAGTTCATTGTTATGTTGTTTTTACGTATGCAAACTTAGTGAAGGGATTTGTATCTTCAAATAAGAATGCCTGATAATTTAATTTTTATGCGTATTCTTTTCAGGAACTGGATCATAACCACTACCTCCCCAAGGATGACAGCTAAAAATTCGTTTGATTGCCAGCCATCCTCCAGTAAATAATCCATGAACTTTAAGTGCTTCAACAGTATAATGTGAACATGTTGGACTGTATCTGCAAGTTGCAGGAGTTAAAGGCGAAATGGCAACTTGATAAAATCGAACTAAAAACACAAATGGAAATATGAGAATTTGTTTAAAGTATTGAGTTTTTAGTTTTGAGTTATTAATTTTAGTATTTGAGTTCAAAATAGTTATTTTGAGAATCTTTTAAATTATATATTTTTTTAAATCTTTTGGATTTCTTTTGTTGTTCCAAAAGTAGAGTACATCAATTCTCTTTACATCATCATATACTTTGTAAATAATTGTTGTTTGTTTTGAAATTACAAAAACTCTGATGGCTCTTTTATTTGATTTTTTTCCTAAATATGGATTTTTTGAAAGATTATTGATAAAATCATCAACCAAATCGATAAATTTCTCAACTTCTTCTAAATTCCATTTTCTCAATATAAAATCAATTTCATCTTCAAAAGAAATATTTGCTGAAATTGTAAAATTAATTTCCATTAAGAAATATTGTATTTTTTCTTGACTTTAGCTATTATTTCTTGGTGTGAAATTACTTTTCCTTCTTCACTTTCATGTAAACTTTGATCAACAATTTCTTGAACCTTTTGAGGAATTTCATCCCAAATATCTTGTTCGTCAGAAATTTCTTTTTTAAAAAACTGTTCTAGCTTTTCAATTTTTTCTGTGCTTACAATCTTCATAAATTGCTCTAAAAGTTGTAATTTTCTGGTTGCAAAGTCCATATTATTCTAATTTTAGTTACGTAATTGTCATAATTAAGCATTTTCTCATTAATTCACCGAAAAAGTAGTCCCTTCTCTACCATCTTTTAACTG
>JANQTK010000117.1 GCA_030731695.1 Polaribacter sp. | reverse complement strand
TGAATGGCTTTTTGATAATGTGCGCCTTCCATTTCCAATCCAATCACATTCCAAGTAGAATCGTGAAAGAATTTTAATAAATCTCTATTTTGGAGTGATGTTCCTAACACAGTAATCATGGCGCCATCATAAACTTTTACTCCAAATCCTTCTAAATCTTCTTTAGAAAGCTCATTATCAAAAGGATAATTATCAGCAGTTCCTTCAAAAATATGGGAAGTTGGAATCATGATATCTCCTTTTCCTCCTTCTAAAATCCCTGCTTTTCCCATAATAGAAATTGATTGCACATCCAAATGTATTTTTTTTCCGTCTTTTTTCAATGGTTTTAGCAATTCGTCCATGGTTTCAAATGCTTGCTCACCAAAAGCGTAATCCATTACCAAAATTACTGGATTCTCATCCAATGAATCCTTTTTTTCAAACGAAAAAACATCAAAGTTTATTTTATTGGTATCAATAATTTGTACATCAATATTGGTTCCTGAAGTATCATCTACAGAAATCAATCCATTTTCTGTAGCAAATTCTTTTACTTTTTGTTGCAATGCTTTGCTGTCTGTTGTGCTAAGCAGTCTAAATAAATCAAAATCTTGATGCTTTTTCGCCTCTTCAGGAAGCGCATTTTTTGCATATATAGAATTCATGACACTATGCATATTTGCACTGATGATATGAATTGGTCTGTGTAATAAATTATTTTCTTTCAGAATTTTCTTAATATCATTTGCCCAAATTTCACCATAAATGTGATGTCCAATTTCTTCAACCAAAACAGAACTAAATGTAATCGTTCGTTTTTTGGATTCTTCCACTTCATTGATGGCCAATTTTCCTAACCAATAAATCAAATTAAAAAATTTATGAGGATGTTGTTCTGTTGAAAAAATGTTGTAAACCGCAGAAACTTCCTCAAAAGTGCGTCCTAAAATATTTCCTAAATGAACTATTAAGACTTCTTTTTCATTTTCAGAAATCGGTTTTTGATACAAAACAATTTCTTCTAAATATTTCCATTCTCGGATATAATCTTCCCCTTCATTGATAGAAATTCTTTGTTGGATTTTGTGAGATTCAATGTATAAAAAAGTCAAATGAGTTAATATATCATAGATTTCTGATCTTCCTCTTGTAATCTCAATATTCATTTGGTCTTTGTCTATTCTGTAGCAATTTCGTCTTCTTTTTGGAGGAACAATAGCCTTGAAATGAGAACTTTTATAACCTTCATCCGTAGTTAAATTGATAAATTGACATTCTTCAATTCCTTCAGGCAAACGTTCAATTACATACACCAATCCATTCAATTCAATTCTATCTTCAGCAATAGAACCATAAATTTCAGGACGTAACAATAAGAGTGATTTTCGCAAGGTTTCACCCGAAATTCCCATAGGTTTATAAAAACCTCTTGTGAATAAATGACGCATTGAAATATACAATTTTTCGATAGCGTTCGTTGACTCTTGAGCTCTTGTCCGTTCTATATTTCTGATTGGTTTCATGCTAGTTTTTTGAGGGGCAAAGATAAAATTATTTGCCAGATAAAATTTGAGTGTAATTTTTGCTGTTTTTTAGAAGCTGAGTTGCTTTCAAAATCGTTTCATCATTTTTTAATTGATATTGATACAATCCTTCTTCATAAAAATAATTTTTTAAGATTTCTTCTTTAATGATTTCTGTAATAATATCCTCATTTTTAGCAATTTCACTGATTTTATCTTGCACTAATTTCTCTCTAATTTTTTGATATTCCTTGTTGATATCGGTATCTTTTGAAGCCTCAAAAGCATCTTGAAATAGTTTTTCTTGTTTGGTCACAAAAGTAGTATCCGTTGCTAAAAAATTGGTAAACTCTTTAAAATCAGCAGTTGTAAAACGAAAGTTTTCAAGAGATGCTATTGTGGGATTTTTGTATAGATAGGCAATTCCGAAGTTAAAAATAGCTTTTGAATCCAATAGTGTTTCTGTAATGGGCAATCTTTTAGTAGTTTCAATTTCCACGTCTGGCATTACACCACCACCATCATATACTGTGCGTCCTTTTTCTGTTTTAAAAGCCTGAATTCCTTTGTCAGAAAACTTAGGAACTTCGCCAGTTTTTGGGTCTCTGTTTGTATAATCCAACTCTTGAATACAACGACCACTTGGCGTATAATATTTTGATATGGTGACTTTTAACTGTGTTCCATAAGTCAACTCTCTATAACGCTGTACCAATCCTTTTCCAAAAGAACGCTGACCTAAAATCACAGCTCTGTCATAATCTTGCAAAGCGCCACTCACAATTTCTGAGGCAGATGCAGAACGTCTATTGATTAAAACTACAATCGGAATTTCTAAATCTAAAGGCTCATTAGATGCTCTATAAATAGTACTTAAACTTTTTACTTTTGCTTTGGTTGTAACGATTGTTTTTCCTTTAGGAATAAAGAAATTGGTGATATTGATGGCTTCTAACAATGAGCCTCCTGGATTGGAACGCAAATCAAAAACCAACTTTTTCATGCCTTTTTGTTGCAACTCCTTAAAGGCTTTTTTTACTTCAAATGAGGCTTTTTCATTGAATTCTGTCAAAACAATATAACCCGTTTCTGCATCAATCATTTCAGAAAATGGGACAGGATTTAAGACTACTTTTTCTCTAGTCAGTTCTTTTTGAAATTTTTTTCCTTGACGTTCAATTTCAACCAATACTTTACTATTTGGAACACCTTTTAAAAACTCTGATTGTTGATCAGTATTCATGTTTTTTAAAGACTGATTGCTCGCGGAAACAATAATATCGCCTGGTTTTAAACCTGCTTTGTCTGCTGAAAAACCTTTGTAAATTTCTCTAATATGAATACCTTCTTTGGTGTAAAATACATTCACCCCAATACCCCCATATTCTCCTTCTCTTGCAATTTTGGCGTTTTCAACCATTTGTTCGTTGTAAAAGTTGGTGTATGGATCTAAAGAATTTAGGGTGTTTTTAATTGCTTTCTCAGTCAATTCTGCAGGATTTATTTCATCTACATAATACATGTTCAATTCTTTAAACAAGGTATTATAAATTTCGATTTGTTTGGCAATTTCAAAAAAGTTTGATTTGAATGAAAACGATAGAAAAATCGTTCCAATCAAAATTAGCATCAAAAAGTAGTTTTTAAACTTAAACTGTTTCATCATTTTTGTTGGTTTCTTTCATCAATAAATGTAACAAATTTGTCATTTTCGAAAAAAGTTCATCAAATGACATTTCTTCCCTACCAATATACGAAATCATACAAATAGTTGGTTTTTCTAATTTCGAATATACTATTTCTTTTTGCAAACGATAGGTTTCGCGCAACAATCTTTTAATTCGATTTCTATCCACAGCTCTTTTAAAATTTCTTTTTGGGACTGAAAAGGCAGCCTGAATTGGAAATGTTGATGTGTGTGGAACTTGTAAAAAAACCATTCTTAATGGAAAATTTTTGACAGATTTTCCATCCGTAAAAAGCTTTTCAATGAGCTTTCTACTTTTTAATCGTTCTTGTTTTCCTAAGGTCAATTTCATTGCAACAAACTTACTCAGACTTTTGCCAAAAAAAAAGGATTGTAGTGGTATTGAGATAAAAAAGATAGCTGAGTTGTATTTCGATTATTTTATTCTTAGAAAAAGCATTTCTTTTTATGATTTTTTCAATAAATTTGTGGTAAAATTGAATAAAAACCAACAAATGAAACCAGATATCTTTCAAGCTCCTGATTATTATAACATTGACGATTTACTCACTGACGAACATAAATTGGTTAGAGAAGCTGCTCGTGATTGGGTAAAACGAGATGTTTCTCCAATCATTGAAGAGTATGCTCAAAGAGCAGAATTCCCAACTCAAATCATTCAGGGTTTGGCTGATATTGGTGCTTTCGGCCCTTATATCCCAGAAGAATATGGAGGTGCTGGTTTAGACCAAATTGCCTACGGATTGATCATGCAAGAAATAGAACGTGGCGATTCTGGGGTGCGTTCTACTGCTTCTGTGCAATCATCCTTGGTAATGTATCCAATTTACAAATTTGGAAATGAAGCACAACGTAAAAAATATTTACCCAAATTAGCTTCTGGAGAATGGATGGGTTGCTTTGGTTTGACAGAGCCAAATCACGGGTCAAATCCTGCAGGAATGGAAACGAAATTCAAAGATATGGGCGATCATTATTTATTGAATGGCGCAAAAATGTGGATTTCGAATGCGCCTTTTGCACAAGTTGCTGTTGTTTGGGCTAAAAGTGAAGAAGGTAGGATTCATGGTTTGATTGTAGAGCGTGGAATGGAAGGATTTTCAACTCCAGAAACGCACAACAAATGGTCTTTGCGCGCTTCAGCAACTGGCGAATTGATTTTTAACAATGTAAAAGTTCCTAAAGAAAATTTATTGCCCAACAAATCTGGTTTGGGAGCGCCTTTGGAATGTTTAGATTCTGCACGTTTTGGAATTTCCTGGGGTGCAATTGGTGCTGCAATGGACTGTTATGATACTGCTTTGCGTTATTGTAAAGAGCGAGAACAATTTGGAAAACCAATTGGTCAATTTCAACTACAACAAAAAAAATTGGCAGAAATGATTACAGAAATCACCAAAGCGCAATTATTGGCTTGGAGATTGGGTGTTTTACGAAATGAAGGCAGAGCAACCTCAGCTCAAATATCAATGGCAAAAAGAAATAATGTGGCCATGGCAATCAATATTGCACGGGAAGCAAGACAGATTTTAGGCGGAATGGGAATTACTGGAGAATATTCCATCATGCGTCATTCTATGAATTTAGAAAGTGTAATTACGTACGAAGGAACTCACGACATTCATTTGTTAATTACAGGATTAGACATCACAGGATTGAATGCGTTTAAATAATTAAATTCTTTTTTTGATGAAGTATTGGTGGATTTTTTTTATTGCTGTTTTTATTGTTTTTGCTTGCGGAAATACTTTGGAAGAAGAAACTTCTCAAGAAATAACAATTCCAGATGATGAACCAATAGTAGATACTAATTCTAAGAAAAACTTAAAAATCCTATCACTAGGAGATAGTTATACCATTGGAGAAAGTGTCTGCGAAAAATGTAAATTTCCTGAGCAGTTGAAAGACAGTTTACTAAAAGAATTTAGCTCAGAAACAACTATTGATTTGAAAGTAATTGCACGAACTGGCTGGACAACCACCAACTTAATTGCTGCAATTGATGCTGAAAATCTCACTACTGATTATGATTTGGTAACGCTTTTAATTGGCGTAAACAACCAATACCAACGTAAAGATTTTTCAATTTATGAGTCTGAATTCCCTAAATTGGTAAATACAGCTATCAAAGCAGGCAATAATGACAAACAAAATGTAATTGTAGTTTCAATTCCTGATTATGCTTACACTCCTTTTGGAAGAGGAAATACTACTATTTCAACAGAAATTGACAAATACAACAACTTTGCAAAAAATTATTGTGACACAAATGGAGTTACTTTTGTAAATATTACTGATAT
>JANQTK010000116.1:7603-20696 GCA_030731695.1 Polaribacter sp. | reverse complement strand
TTTCAACAGTGGGTGTCATGTATGATTTTGCTCCTCTAGAAACCGTTTCTTTATAAGCTCTTCTGGCATCTTCTACCCAAAGTGCCACCACTTTTACGCCATCTCCGTGTTTTACAATATGATCGTTAATTGGTGATGAACTGTTTAACGGAGTTGTTAAAATCAATTTGATTTTATCTTGCGTTAACACATAACTCACGGAATCTTTTGCGCCAGTTTCTAATCCACGATAGGCGTGCGATTGAAAACCAAATGCCGTTTTGTAGAAATGGGCAGCTTGTTTTGCGTTACCAACGTAAAATTCTACATAATCTGTACCTAATAATGGAAGGAAATCTTGCGCTCCTTCAAATATTTTTTCTAAACCGTAGTTTACGGATTGTATTTCTTTTTTACTCATCTTTGTATTTTTAGAAAAGAGAAAATAGAATAAAGAAATGAGATTTTTAGAGTTTGTTTTGAAAACTCATTGTCATTTTTTGAAACTCAGCTATTTTTTCTTCAAGTTTAGTTAATTGTTCTTTTGTAATGTAATTTCTTTTAAATGCAATTATTAATTGTGTTTCTAGTTCAAATGAAGAACCAAGAGAAATATCAATAAAATGTGAAAAAGCTTTATCTGTTCTTGATGATCCTTCTGCAATATTACTTGGAATTGAAATTGAACACCTGCTTATTTGAGACATCAAACCAAATTTTTCATCTTTTGGAAACTCACTAATTATTGTATAAACATCATCAACAATTTCAATCCCTAAATTCCAAATTTTAAGATTTTTATAATTATGTCTTTTTCTAATGTTCATTTTCTCTTTTCTGACCTCTTGACTCTCTTTTCTTTTATTCAAGCCACGATTTAAAATAGTCTTCATCCGCAATTTTCATAGCTTCTTCAGTAACCATCAAAGGCTTAAACGTATCAACCATCACCGCTAATTCTTCTGTGGATGTTTTTCCAATGCTTCGCTCTGTGGCTCCTGGATGTGGACCATGAGGAATCCCTGCTGGATGCAAAGAAATATGACCCGCTTCAATATCATTTCTGCTCATAAAATCACCATCTACATAATACAACACCTCGTCAGAATCAATATTGCTATGATTGTAAGGCGCAGGAATTGACAATGGATGATAATCGTACAAACGAGGCACAAAACTACAAATTACAAATGCACTCGTTTCAAACGTTTGATGAACTGGTGGTGGTTGATGAATGCGTCCAGTAATAGGTTCAAAATCGTGAATTGAAAATGCATACGGATAATTATAGCCATCATAACCCACTACATCAAAAGGATGAGAAGCATAGACCATTTCTATAATTTCGTTTTGTTTTTTTACTTTAATGATAAAATCTCCCAACTCGTTGTTGGTTTCTAATTCGTATGGTCTGCGTAAATCGCGCTCGCAAAAAGGTGCATGCTCTAATAGCTGACCAAACCAATTTCGGTAACGTTTTGGCGTATACACAGGATGATAACTTTCAACAATAAACAATCTGTTGTTTTCATCATCAAAATCTAATTTGTAAATAATTCCACGAGGAATTACCAAATAATCTCCATATTTAAAATCGATATTTCCTAGATGTGTCCTTAATTTTCCTGATCCTTTGTGGATGAAAATTACTTCGTCAGCATCTGTATTTTTATAAAAATATTCAGTTGTAGATTTTTTTGGAGCCGCTAAAATGATGTTACAATCTGAGTTTGTTAAGACTATTTTTCTGCTTTCTAAGTAATCATTTTCTGGCGGAACTTGAAATCCTCTTAATCTATAAGACTGAATGTTATTTGCTTTGGCAATTTTTGGCGCTACTGAATATTGTGCACGAATTTCTTTAACCATTGTAGGTCTTTGTTCGTGGTATGAGTTGGTTGACATTCCGTCAAAACCAATCGTACCAAACAATTGTTCATAATACAAACTGCCGTCTTTTTTTCGGAATTGTGTGTGTCTTTTCGGTGGAATTTTTCCTAATTGATGGTAAAAAGGCATAGTTTTAATGTGATAATGAATTAATGAAATGATGTAGCAATGTTGTTCTCAACAAAATTGAACCATTTTTACATTGGTAAATTGCTACATTATTGTTACTTCAATCGATTTCGTTATTTGCACAAAGATAGGAAAAGTAGTTTACTTTTTTAGATGAAAGAAAAGGGCTTTATAACTTCTTCAGATGTAAATGATTTTCAGAAATCGTACCAAATATTCTAAATAAATTTATCCTAAGCATATTTGCTTAAAAATAAAAAACAAAAATTGTACTTTTGTTCTATAATAAATATTAGGATTATGGATTTAGAAACACGAAAATATCATCTTATAAAAGAACTTTTTAATATTGAGAGTGAGATTATTATTGATACTTTGGAACGTGTTTTAAAGCGTGAAAAAGAGGAAATACAAGAGCTTTCTTTTGAACAAAAAAAAGAATTGGACAATCGTTTAGAAAGTTATAAAAACAATGCTGATGATGTCTTGGATTGGAAAGAAGTAAAAAACGATTGGTAGTGAGTTTTACTATTAAATTATTACCAATTGCACTTAAAGATTTGCAAGAAGCGAAAAAATGGTATCAAGAAAAAAATGAGCTATTAGCCGAAGAATTTAAGTCCGAAGTTAACAAAGAAATTGATTATATTGGTGAACATCCTCAACACTATCAGCGTAAATATAAAGAATTGAGACAATCTTTAGTAACTCGTTTTCCTTTTGCAATATTTTATTTAGTGAACGAAAATCAAAAACAAATTATTGTTTTTGGAATCTTACACACAAGTAGAAATCCTGAAATTGCAAGGAAAAGAATATTTTAAATTAAAAGTATTACTACAAGAAAATTTATTTATCAGTGAATCAAACAAATTCTTGTAGGTTTTATTTCCTCCCTCAAAAAAAGTAAAATTATTATTTCAATAATATAGGTAAGTCCAAAATTTATAATAACGAACTTGCAACTCTCATTACAGCGCCTCAATTTATCATAAACGAAGCCGTAAACTTCAATAACGAACCCAAAACTTTGAATATTGAGTCAGGAACTTTGAACTTTAAACCCTGAACTTTGAATATTGTACCTTAATCAATCGCTTTTACAACTTGTTTTGGAGCTTCTTTTCTTGTACCATCAAAACCATCAACTCCACCAACAGTTGTGTATTTCATCACATACTTTTTATTTGGAAAAATACGTTGATAGGCACTTTGACACATTAATGTTGCTTCGTGAAAACCGCATAAAATCAACTTTAATTTTCCTGGATACGTATTGACATCACCAATCGCATAAATGCCAGGAATATTGGTTTGATAATCTAAGGCGTTATTTACTTTAATGGCATTTTTTTCGATTTCTAATCCCCAATTGGCAATTGGACCTAATTTTGGTGACAATCCAAACAGTGGAATAAAATGATCTGTTGCTAAATTGAATGGTGCTTCTCCATCTTTAGTGATGGTAACCGCTTCTAACTTTGCCGTTCCTACAATTCCTGTAACTTCTGCTGGTGTAATTAAGGTTATCTTACCTAAATTTTTTAATTCTTGTACTTTTTCAACAGAGTCTAAAGCACCTCTAAATTCGTTTCTTCTGTGGATTAAAGTTACTTCGGATGCAATATTTGTCAAAAATATGGACCAATCTAAGGCTGAATCTCCTCCTCCAGAAATAACTACTTTTTTATTTCTGTAAAATTCTGGATCGCGAATAATATATTCTACACCTTTGTCTTCAAAATCTGAGATGTTTTCAATCAAGGGTTTTCTAGGTTCAAAACTTCCTAAACCTCCAGCAATGGCAACAATTTTTGCATGATGTTTGGTGCCTTTATTCGTGGTTACAATAAAAGTTTCGTCAGCTTGTTTTTCAATGGTTTCTGCACGTTCACCCAAGGTAAATCTGGGTTCAAATTGTTTGATTTGCTCTAACAATTTATCAGTTAAATCGCCCGCTAAAATTTCGGGATATGCAGGAATATCGTAAATGGGTTTTTTAGGGTAAATCTCAGAGCATTGTCCTCCAGGTTGCGGCAACGCATCAATTAAGTGACAGCGTAATTTTAACAATCCTGCTTCAAAAACCGTAAATAATCCTGTTGGGCCCGCGCCTATAATAAGAATATCTGTTGTAATCATTTTTAAAAATTTGCTTTCAACTATTTGCTTTTGGCTATTAGCAAAAAAAGCTAACAACAAAAAGGGAACAGCTATAAGTTACACAACGTTAATCACTTCTTTGATTTGTGGCGCAAACTTTTTGATAGTTGCTTCAACACCATTTTTTAACGTCATTTGGTTTACTGAGCAACCTATACAAGCGCCTTCAAGTTGCACTTTTACTACAAAATCTTCAATGGAAAGCAATTTGATATTGCCTCCATCGCTCATTAAAAAAGGACGGATTTCATCCAACGCTTTTTCAACATTTTCAAAGGTTTCTTCTGTTGTCATATTTACTTTTTTACTGCACTACAACCACTCATCGTTGTTATTCTTACGATTTCGGTTGGAGGTAAATTTTCATTTCTTATCAATAACTGAGAAAGCGCTTCTTTTGTAATTTCATTGAATGCTTTTTCTAAAATTGTTCCTTTTTGCAAAGCAACAGGATGCCCAACATCACCAGATTCACGAATACTTTGCACTAGTGGAATTTCGCCTAAAAACGTGGTATTGATATCTTCTGACAAATGTTTTGCACCATCTTTTCCAAAGATATAATATTTGTTGTTTGGTAATTCTTCAGGCGTAAAATATGCCATATTTTCTATGATTCCTAAAACTGGAACATTGATACTTTCTTGTTGAAACATCGCAACTCCTTTTTTTGCATCTGCCAAAGCAATTTTTTGAGGTGTACTCACCACAACTGCACCATTAATTGGCAAAGCTTGCACAATTGATAAATGAATATCTCCTGTTCCTGGAGGTAAATCAATCAATAAAAAATCCAATTCGCCCCAATCTGCATCAAAAATAAGTTGATTCAATGCTTTTGATGCCATAGGTCCTCTCCAAATTACAGCTTGATCAGGATTTGTAAAAAATCCTAATGACAATAATTTAACGCCATAATTTTCAATGGGTTTCATTTTTGAACGACCATCAATTGTTACTGATAAAGGTCTCGCTTTTTCCACATCAAACATTAAATGTTGAGAAGGTCCATACACATCCGCATCTAAAACACCCACATTAAATCCCATTTTTGCTAGTGAAATAGCCAAATTTGCAGTAATTGTTGATTTCCCAACTCCTCCTTTTCCTGAAGCAATGGCAATAATATTTTTAATATTTGGAATTTGTTTTCCTTTAATTTGAGGTAGTTTTTCTGGAGTTTCAGGTTTTTCTACTTTTACATTCACTTTCACATCAATCTTTTGACCAACATTTTTGTGAATGGCTTTCATGATGTCAACTTCAACTTTCTTTTTTGCTTGTAAAGATGGATTGCTAATTGTTACATCAACAATTACTTCCTCTCCAAAAGCAACCACATTTTTAATACTATTACTTTCAACCAAACTTTTGCCTTCGCCTGGAGCTGTAATGGTATTTAATGCGTTGTATATATCTTGTTTTTTAAAACTCATATGTCAGTTTTTTGCCCTTAGCTATTGGCTTTTAGGCGTAAAAAAATATTTTTAAACTTTCCGCAAAGATACGTGTTAGAAACTAGAAAATAAAGGATGTAAATTGTGTTTATTTATTGATTGATAGTAGGAGTTTATAAACTATTAAAAATTAAAATTATAAAAACATCAATTCAAAAACATGTTTTTAAGTTTTAATTGCAATGATTTTTCTCCTTTATATCTGAATTTATCTTTTGTATTTTTAATTATTGAGTCGTTTTTAAATTGACTTTGATTTATTTTTCCTTTAAAAGTATTTGAATAAAATACTTTATCAAAAGACCTAAACTTGACTCTCAAATCAGTTAAAAATTCACCTTCATATTTTATGATTCCACCAACAAAAAAATTATTTGGTTTTATCAAATAATTTTGATGCCCTGTTCCACAAAGAAATCCAAATTGCTCAAAATATTCAACTGGCTTCCATTGATTTTCTAAGTTTTTAGCTTCTAAAATCATAAAGAAATCACCTCCTGCAATTGGCTTTTCAATTTCAATATTTTTTGACGAATAATTTTTAATATAAATAGGATACATTTTGTAATGTTTTTTTATTGAATCCTTATTGATAGTATCATATTCAATTTGAAAATCACCATCCTCATCAACATCAAATTCATCTTGAATTTCTTTTGGAGGTGGTGGTAAATGAAAAATATCAGAATGAAATTCAGAATGAAATTTGTCGTTTTGAGAATCAACAAATAAAATTAGACTGTCTGTTTTTGATTTAGGAAATTCAGAAATGAAAAAGAAATTTTGCTCTTCAAATAAAAAATTATCATTAAAAAAATTCAAATCAACAAAGCTATCCGTTGGAACATTAAGTTTAAAAATAATGCTCTTAGAATTTTGCATTGACTTAAAATAATTTGAAATCAACGTATCATATTTTGATAGTATAATTTTTGGGTATACAAATTTTTGTTTTGTACAATTTACAAGAAATAGGAGTACAAATAAGTAAGGAATTTTTCTCATAAAAATTCTTCTGTCAAAATTTATGCCTAAAGTTCTTTTGAAGGATTCCAAAATACGTTTTCAAAATTTTGAATTTGGTTTTCGATAACAATAATTCCTTCGTTTTCAAGTAATTGTTGCATCAAATTTGTGCCATCAAAATGATGTTTTCCTGTTAACAATCCTTTTCTATTAACCACTCTATGTGCAGGAATTTCTACTGTTTGATGATGAGAATTGTTCATTGCCCAACCAACCATTCTTGCCGATCTTTTAGCACCTAAATATGCAGCAATTGCGCCATAACTTGTGACTTTGCCAAAAGGAATTTGACGTGCAACTTCATACACTTTTTCAAAAAAATTATCGTTTTTTGGGTTGGATGTCATGAGATAATGATCTATTTAGCTCATAAATATAAGCAATTACTAAATGATTATTTTCTAAGAGAACGTTGGTTTTTACTCTTTGATAAAGTTCGCTTTCAAAATCATCTATCATTTGCCAATTTTTTGATAATTCATCTGAAGAAAATAAATATCCATCAATAATATTTCCTTGTTCCTCTAAAATCACTGCTGGAAAACCTTGCGTTTTATGCCAACCATTTTTATCAAAAAAACCTTTTACAGTGGCTTTTTGCCAAGTTCCGGATAGTTTTTTGAGCACAAAATCATTTATTTGTCCGGGAATTAATGTTCCATAAACAAATAAATGTTCCATTTTTTTAAATAAAATCGTTAAAATTTAAGTCGGAATTGAATGTACGTAATTGGTTTGTCTATTCTCAAATACTGATTTTCGTAAAAAGTTTGAGTTTCAATTACCTCTTTAGGCGAACCTTCGTTATGATAAATATTGTGATTTGCATACAACACTTCATGTCCTTCACCATGCAACAACCCAAGTGTGTAGCCATGCATAAATTCGCTATCGGTTTTTAGATTTACAATTCCGTTTTCATTTAAAATATGAAAATATTTTCTAAGAAAAACAGGATTTGTCATTCTGTGTTTGGTGCGTTTGTATTTAATTTGTGGATCAGGAAAGGTTATCCAAATTTCATCAATTTCATTTTCAGCAAAAATCAAATCTACCAATTCAATTTGTGTTCTAACAAAAGCAACATTTTTTAAATTTTCTTCGATAGCAGTTTTAGCACCTCTCCAAAAACGAGCGCCTTTGATGTCAACTCCAATATAGTTTTTTGTGGGATTTTTTTGAGCCAAAGCAATTGAATATTCGCCTTTTCCACAGCCCAATTCAACAACAATTGGATTATTGTTGTTAAAAAAAGAATGCCATTTACCTTTATGAGGGAAGTTGTTTAAAACTTCTTCTCTTGTTGGTTGAATGACATTGTTAAAAGTTTCATTTTCACGAAACCGCTTTAATTTATTTTTACTTCCCAAGATGAATTTTTAAGCTCTGTCTTCTGTTCCTTCTTTTTGAAATCTTCTAGATTCTTTCATCCAATATGCAAAAAGAATCAAAAGAACTACCAAAAATCCCCAATTTACAGCATTTGAAATCCACCATCCCAACTCTTGAGTTGCCACTTGATTTCGAATCCACTCTAGTGGAAGAAATAAAAAATCAGTGAACAAACTTCCAATCCATCTAAAAATATTGCCTGCTATCATAACTTATTTATCTTTACGGTTGCAAAAATAACAAAAGAAACAATGCTAGCCAATTTTTTAAACAAATCTAAACCGATAAATTTTATGGGTTTAATGATTTTTTTTGCTATTTGTTTTATAACGTTGAATTTTATAGCATTTTTCAATGATCAACTTTCGGGAAAAGGCTTACTTGAAAAACTGTTTGTTCTACTAATTTTTATTGCAATTTTTTTTATTTACAATTTCATTACGAGTAAAAATAACCTGACCTATGACAATTCTTATGGGTTTTATTTTTTTACCCTTTTAATAGGTTGTTTTAGCACAATTACTGATTACAAAACGCTCTTTTTTGTAATTATTTACCTACTCTTTTTAAGAAAAATTTACAGCTTACAGTCTTCAAAAAAAGTGCTCAAAAAACTATTTGATGCTGGTTTTTGGGTGGGTATAATGTGTTTGTTTGAGCCAAAATTCGCATTGTTTTTTTTATTGGTTTATGTTAGTGCTTATTGGCATCAAAAAATAACAATTCACACTTTTTCAACGCCAATTATTGGATTTTTTACGCCACTTTTTTGCTATTTTTCTTACTTGTTTTGGCAAGGAAATCAAGAGGTTTTAACTTCAATTTTCTTTAAAGGATTTACTTTTAAAATGTCTTTTTTTACGGACGAAAAAGAAAAGATTTTTATGATAAGTTTGCTAATCATCACTTTTTTTGCAGCTTTTTTAAAGTCGAAAAAGGCACTTTTAATCAATAATACATTTAAAAAAAATTGGAGCTTATTATTGATAAACTTCTTGGTCGTTTTAGGACTGTTCTTTTTTGAAAATGAGTCAAAAAACACAGAAATGCTGTTTTTATTATTTCCTATTTCTTTGATTTTAGCAAATGGAATTGAACTTTTTCAGAAAAAAATAGTCATAAATATTTTCTTATATCTTTTTTTAATTGGCTGTTTTGGGTTTCTGTTCTTTTTATAATTTACTACCAAAAGCCAAATCGCCAGCATCTCCCAAACCAGGAACTATATAGCCTTTTTCATTTAGTGTAGAATCAATTGTGGCAATCCATAAATGGGTGTTTTCAGGAAAATGTTTTTCAATAAAATTGATTCCCTCAAAAGCACCAATTACGGCAATAATATGAATTTCTTTAGGAGTTCCTAACTTTTTTAACGCCTCAAAAACAGCCACCAAAGATTGACCTGTTGCCAACATTGGGTCTGCCAATAAAACCGTTTTTCCTTCAATTGTTGGTGATGCCAAATATTCTACAACAATCTCAAATTCGTCATCATTGTTTGGATGATGTCTGTAAGCTGAGATAAAAGCATTTTCGGCTTTGTCAAAATAATTCAAAATTCCTTGATGTAAAGGCAAACCTGCTCTTAAAATGGAGCAAACAACCAATGAATCTGATAGTAAAAATGATTCTTTTTTTCCTAAAGGGGTTTCTACAGAATTTTCAGAAAAAGAAAGCGATTTGCTCAATTCATAAGCCAAAATTTCACCAATTCTTTCAATATTTCGCCGAAAACGCATGCTGTCTTTCTGGATGTTTTTATCACGTATTTCTGATAAAAAAGTGTTTAACACAGAATTATTTTCTCCTAAATGATGTATTTCCATTTTTTATGTTAGCTGATGAATTAAAAATCTAATGTACAATTATAAACGCTATTTTAAAAAAATCACCTTAAATAGCGTTACCAAACATAATTTTCTAAAAAATTATTCCAACTTTGCATGATTAATTTCATTGATGAACCCAAGAATATTACCCATTATAGCTGTTGCCATTGCAACCCTAATTTATGGAGTTACTTTTACCATTGCAAAAGATGTAATGCCAACATATATAAAACCTTATGGTTTAATTTTATTAAGAGTTAGTGGTGCAACTTTGGTTTTTTGGTTTTTAGGATTGTTCATAAAATCAACAAAAATTGACTCATCAGATTTTAAAAAAATTGCGCTAGCCGCTTTTTTTGGTGTGGGTTTAAACATGCTTACTTTTTTTAAAGGATTAAGTTTGACTTCGCCCATAAGCGCCTCAGTAATGATGGTGACTTCGCCAATTTTGGTATTGCTTTTTTCGAGTTTATTACTAAAAGAAAGACTCATAAAACGCAAAATTATAGGAGTTGTAATTGGTTTGATTGGCACCATAATTTTAATTGTGTATGGAAATTCATCCGAAGAAAATGACAATAATTCTACTTTAGGTAACTTTTTAGTTTTCGTAAACGCAGCTTCTTATGGTTTGTATTTAGTGCTGGTTAAAAAATTAATCCCCAAATATCATCCCATATTATTTGTAAAATGGCTGTATTTGTTTGGTTTATTTTATGTTTTCCCTTTTGGTTTTAGTGAACTTTCCGAGGTTTCATGGCAAGAAATGCCAACATCAATTTATTTAAAAGCAGGTTTTGTAGTCGTTTTTACAACTTGCATCACGTATCTTTTTAATTTGTTTGCACTTACCAAGTTAAAACCAACAACAGTAAGCGTTTTTATATATTTACAACCGGTAATTGCAACTATTTATGCATTAATTGCAGGAAGTGATTCCTTAAATTTAGTGAAAATTGGAGCTTCTTGCATCATTTTTTTAGGCGTATTTTTAGTAACGAAACAAGTAAAAGAATCCTCAAAATAAAAAGGTATATTTGCCTTTCATTTTAAAAACGATTGTATGATTCAATCCATGACTGGTTATGGAAAATCGGTATTGCAACTTCCAACTAAAAAAGTAACGATAGAGATTAAATCTTTAAACAGCAAAACCCTTGATTTGAATGTGAGAATTCCCTCTTATTACAAAGAAAAAGAATTAGACGTTCGTAAAAAATTAGCCAATGAGTTGATTCGAGGAAAAGTAGACTTTTCCGTTTTTGTAGAAATGACTTCTGATGAAACATCAACAATTATAAATCCTGGTGTAGTAAAAAACTACATGCAACAATTAAAAAATATTGTTGAAATCGATTCAAAAAGCGATTTAGAATTGCTAAAAATGGCCATTCACATGCCAGATGCCTTGAAAACTGACCGTGAAGAATTGGATGAAAATGAATGGGAACTCATCAACACCACTATTGATGAAGCTATCAAAGAAATTATTCAATACAGAATTGATGAAGCTGCTGCTTTAGAAGATGATTTTAGAAAACGAATTGCAAATATTAGATCGTATTTAGAGGAAGTTAAAGAATTAGATGTTGAGAGAATTACCAATGTAAAAGAACGTTTAAAAAAAGCAATTGATGATTTGAAAGTAACTGTTGATGAAAATCGATTTGAGCAAGAATTGATTTATTATCTAGAAAAACTTGACATCAATGAAGAAAAAGTACGTTTGGAAAATCATTTAAATTATTTTTTACAAACCCTAGAAACGGAGGATTCCAATGGAAAAAAACTAGGATTTATTGTTCAAGAAATGGGAAGAGAAATCAATACAACTGGATCTAAAGCCAATTTTGCGCCTATGCAAAAAGCAGTAATTCAGATGAAAAATGAATTGGAACAAATCAAAGAACAAATTTTAAATATTCTCTAAGCTTTGCAGAGAATAAGCTGAACTCGTTTCAGCTTCTCATTATTAATAAAAAGATTCTGAAATAAATTCAGAATGACAAAAATTAAAAATTTATGTCAGATTTTAAAGGAAAATTATTCGTTTTTTCTGCTCCTTCAGGTTCAGGAAAAACAACCATTGTTCGTCATTTATTGAAACAAGAACGATTTAATTTAGAATTTTCAATTTCTGCAACTTCAAGAGAGCCAAGAAATCAAGAACAACATGGTATTGATTACTATTTTATTTCGTTAAAAGATTTTAAAACAAAAATAAAAAACGACGAATTTTTAGAATGGGAAGAAGTGTATAGAGACAATTTTTATGGCACGTTAAAAGCGGAAGTTGACCGTATTTGGGCCATGAAAAAACACGTAATTTTTGATATTGATGTGGTTGGCGGATTGCGAATTAAAAAGAAATTTCCTGACCAAACATTGGCAGTTTTTGTAAAACCACCTAGTGTTGATGAACTAAAAATCCGCTTGAAAAAAAGAAGCACTGAAAGCGAAGATAAAATCAATATGCGTATTGCAAAAGCATCAATTGAATTGGCAACAGCGCCTCAGTTTGATAAAATCATTAAAAATTACGATTTAGAAATTGCCTTAAAAGAAGCTGAAAATTTGGTGGATGCGTTTTTGAATAAAGAATAACCGCATAAAATATTTATATCATTTTCACTAAAAACCACCAACCAAAAACCATTAACCATCATCCATGAAAATAGGTTTGTATTTTGGAACGTTTAATCCCATTCACGTGGGGCATTTAATCATTGCTAATCATTTGGTGGAATACTCGGATTTGGATGAAGTTTGGATGGTAGTTACGCCTCACAATCCTTTCAAAATAAAAAGTTCTTTGCTTGATAATCATCATCGTTTTGAGTTGGTTTATAGAGCAACTGAAAACTATCCAAAGATAAAACCATCAGATATTGAGTTTAAATTACCACAACCAAATTATACGGTTTTTACGTTGGCACACATTTCAGAGAACTTTCCAAATCATCAATTTTCGTTGATTATGGGCGAAGACAATTTGAATAGTTTTCATAAATGGAAAAACTACGAAACCATTTTGGAAAATCATTTTATATATGTGTATCCTAGAGTTTCAGAAGAAAAAACATCAGAAGAATTTAAAAATCATCCAAAAATTAAATTTGTTGACGCGCCAATTATGGAAATTTCATCAACCATGATTCGAAATGGAATTAAACATCAAAAAAATGTGCAACCATTACTGACCAAAGAAGTTTGGGAGTATATTGATGA
>JANQTK010000116.1:0-7503 GCA_030731695.1 Polaribacter sp. | reverse complement strand
ATCAAAAAAATGTGCAACCATTACTGACCAAAGAAGTTTGGGAGTATATTGATGAAATGAATTTTTATAAAAAGTAATTTTTATGGAAACATTCCGTTTTAGGAAAAATAAAAAATAGTACGATTTCGTTGTATATTTGTGTCACTAAAGCATTTATTTTTTGAAAAATCAAAGCAAACAAAAAAGAAAACTCAAACAAAAACTGACTCATAAATATAGGTTGGTTATCATGAATGATGAAACCTATGAAGAGCAAATTTCACTGAAACTTTCTCTGTTAAATGTATTTGTTGTTGGGGGTGTTTTTTCTTTTTTACTGATCTTTGTAACCACATTTTTCATCACTTTTACACCTATTAAAGAATTTATTCCAGGGTATGGTTCTACAGAATTGAGAATAAAAGCAACAAAATTATCACTCCAAACAGATTCTTTAAAAAGAAAATTAGCCGTTATTGAAAACTACACTCGTCTTTTAGGCCCAATTTTATCTGGTAAAATTAAAGGCGATGAAATTGATACTTTATTGACAGAATCTGGCAGAAAAATGATGAATGACAGCTTGTTAAAAGCCTCAAAAATAGATTTAAATTTTAGAGAAAAAATAGAAAGTGAAGATCGATTTCCGATCATAAATAGTGAAAAATCATTGGTAAAAGTGGTGTTTTTCGCACCATTAAATGGAAGCATTTCACAAGGTTTTGATCCAAAAATAAAACATTTTGCTGTAGATATTGTTGCTAAAAAAAACGATCCTGTAAAAGCTACAGCTGACGGAATTGTAATTTTTTCAGGTTGGACAACAGAAACTGGAAATGTAATTATCTTGAAACATGCTGATGATTATATTTCTGTGTATAAACACAATGGAAATTTACTGAAACAAGAGGGCGATTTTGTAAAATCGGGTGAAGTAATTGCCAATGTTGGTTCTACTGGTGAATATACAACTGGTCCTCATTTACATTTTGAACTTTGGAGTGGCGCTTATGCTGTAAATCCAACAAATTTGATTGATTTTAGATAATGAGCATCAAGTCTTTACTAGCAATTCCGTTTGCAAAAATAGTTGCCAAAAATGTGTATAAATGGGCAAATAATCCTCATAAAACACAAGAAAAGGTTTTTCAGTATTTAGTGAAAAATGCTCTAACAACACAATTTGGAATTGATCACGATTTTAAGAATATCAACAATTACGAAGACTTCAAAAAAAACGTTCCCGTTTCTGATTATGAAGGCTTAAAATCGTATGTTGATAAAGTTGTTGCAGGAGAATCGGATGTATTATGGAAAGGAAAACCTTTGTATTTTGCCAAGACTTCAGGCACAACATCTGGTGCTAAATACATTCCTATCACCAAAGAATCCATGCCAACTCATATTGAAGCTGCCAGAAATGCGTTGTTATTTTATATTTCAGAAAAAAATGATGCAAGTTTTGTAGATGGAAAAATGATTTTTTTACAAGGAAGTCCTGTTTTGCAAGAAAAAAATGGTGTGAAATTAGGACGTTTAAGCGGTATTGTTGCGCATTATGTACCTAATTATTTACAGAAAAACAGGTTGCCAAGTTGGAAAACAAATTGTATTGAAGATTGGGAAACCAAAGTAAATGCCATTGTTGAAGAAACAGTTCAAGAAGACATGAGAGTGATTAGCGGAATTCCTTCTTGGGTGCAAATGTATTTTGAAAAGTTGGTTGAAAAAACCAAAAAACCAATTTCAGAAATTTTTCCAAACTTTCATTTTTTCATTTATGGAGGTGTCAATTTTGAACCTTATAAAAATAAATTTGAATCTTTGATTGGAAAAAAAATTGATTATATTGAATTATATCCAGCTTCTGAAGGATTTATTGCCTATCAAGATTCGCAAAAAGCAGCAGGAATGTTGTTGCAACTCAACTCCGGAATTTTTTATGAATTCATTCCAGCAACCGAATTTTTTACTGAAAATCCGACTCGAATTTCATTAAAAGATGTAAAAATCGGCGAAAATTATGTGCTTATTTTAAACACTTCAGCCGGTCTTTGGGGCTATAATATTGGTGATACTGTAGAGTTTACATCTTTAAAACCATACCGAATTAAAGTTACTGGAAGAATTAAACATTTTATTTCAGCTTTTGGTGAACATGTAATTGGCAAAGAAGTTGAGAAGGCTTTAAATGATGCGATTTCAGGTACAAAAATTACGATTAGCGAATTTACAGTGGCACCTCAAGTAAATCCAAAAAGTGGATTACCATATCATGAGTGGTTTATTGAATTTGAAAATGAACCTGAAAATCTGCAAGATTTTGCATCAAAAATTGATGCTTCTATGCAATCTCAAAACATTTATTATTTTGATTTGATTGAAGGAAAAGTATTGCGTCCGCTTGTAATTCGAAAAGTAAAAAAAGGAGGTTTTCACGAGTATATGAAATCAATCGGAAAATTTGGAGGTCAAAATAAAATTCCACAATTGGCCGATAATCGTAAAATTGCAGAAGTTTTAGCCTATTTTTTAGTTGAAAATTAAGTTTAATTAGTGATATTATAAAGGTATTTTTAAAAACATCATTAGTAAAAACCTAAGTTAATGTGTACTTTTACGCCCAATTTAGCATTCAATTTTTTTAGATGAGTACAATTAGAATCACCAAACAATTTAGTTTTGAAACTGGACACGCCTTGTATGGCTATGACGGAAAGTGTAAAAATGTTCATGGACATTCGTACAAACTATCAGTAACTGTCTCTGGAAAACCAATTTCTGACAACGCCAATGTTAAATTTGGAATGGTGATTGACTTTGGAGATTTGAAAAAAATTGTAAAAGAAGAAATTGTAGATGTATTTGATCACGCCACTGTTTTTAATAAAAATACGCCTCATATAGAATTAGCAGCAGAGTTAAAAAACAGAGGGCATCATGTTATTTTAGTTGATTATCAGCCAACTAGTGAAATGATGGTGATTGATTTTGCCAAAAAAATTAAAGATAGATTACCAAATAACATTCATTTACATTCTATAAAACTACAAGAAACAGATACAAGTTTTGCAGAGTGGTTTGCTAGTGAGAATTAAAATTTATTTCCCGTTAAAAGCATTCATCGTATTTGCCAAACCATCAGTAACAAAGCTAAGTACTACGTTTGCTGACAATGGAAGTCGTTCAATAAGCTGACTTGTTTCTTCTTTACTCCATTCACCCAATACAAAATCTGCTTGTCTCCCTTTTGGATAATTAGCTCCAACTCCAAATCGGAAACGTGCATAATTGTCTGTATTTAATTTTTCTTGGATGTCTTTCAATCCATTGTGACCACCTGCTGATCCTTTTGCCTTTAATCTGATTGTTCCAAAATCAATATGTACATCATCTGTTACAACCAACACATTTTCAAGAGCAATATTTTCTTGTTGCATCCAATATTTCAATGCTTTTCCGCTCAAATTCATAAATGTACTAGGTTTTAAAAGGATAAATGTTTTTCCTTTAAAATTAAATGTAGCAATATCTCCTAGTTTTTCTGTGCTAAATGACACTTGATGTTCTTCAGCAACCTCATCTAAAATTTTAAAACCAATGTTGTGACGTGTATTTTCGTATTTAGGTCCAATATTTCCTAAACCCACTATTAAATATTTTTTCATCAATACTTTTTTATCTTCTTTTTTAGAAAAAAATGCCGTCTAAAATTTCGGAAAATTCATGCTACAAAAATAGCAAAATAAAAAAAGCGTTGCACAAATTGTGCAACGCTTTAAAATTATCTTATAAAGTGATTATTTTTTTGCTTCAGCTGCTGCTTTAGAAGCGTTTCTTGACATTCTTACTTGAGCAACTACAGTATTGTCTGGGTGTAAAATAGTATATTTATCATTCTTTAAAGAAGTGATATACAATTTATTACCAATTTCTAATTCTGTAATATCAGCTTCAATAAAATCTGGTAAATTTGCTGGAATTGCTTTTACTTTTGCTTTACGAACATTGTGACGTAATGCACCACCAATTGCAACACCTTTTGATTTTCCAACTAAATTTACTGGAATATTCATCGTGATTTCTTTGTCTTCAAACAATTGATAAAAATCAATGTGAATGATTTTGTCAGAAACTGGGTGAAACTGAATGTCTTGTAAAATTGCAGGTATCACTTTTCCATCAATGTCAATACTTGCAGTATAAACATTTGGAGTGTACACCAAACTTTTGAACGCTTTTTCTTCTGCTGAAAAGTGTAGTGGTTGTTCTCCTCCGTAAATAACGCAAGGAACCATTCCAGCATTACGTAAGGCTTTAGACGCTGTCTTGCCCACGCTTTCTCTTTTTGATCCTTTAATTGTAATTGATTTCATTACTTTTTGTTTAAATTAATTTTTCCATTTTTATTTTCCTCTCTGAAAAACTCAAATGAAGTTTACATTAAAAATTGTCCACTTATTGAAGTGTTATCTTGAACTTTGTGCATAACATCCGCGAATAAGGGCGCGCAAGATACAACTTTTATTTTAGAAATATTCTTTTTCAATGGAATTGTGTCAGAAACAATCAATTCTGTCAATGCAGAATTTTCGATTTTTTCATAAGCGTTTCCAGAAAGCAACGCATGTGTACAAACCGCTCTAACACTTTTCGCTCCTCTTTCCATCATTAAATTTGCAGCATGTGCAAGTGTTCCTCCTGTATCAATCATATCATCAACCAAAATCACATTTCTTCCTTCAACCTCACCAATCAATTCCATGTGTCCAATAACATTAGCGACTTTTCTTTGTTTGTAACAAATAACCACATCCGAAAGTAAATGATTAGAATATGCATACGCTCTTTTAGAACCTCCCATATCAGGAGAAGCTATGGTTAAGTTATCTAGTTGTAAGCTTTGTATGTATGGTAAAAATATGGTTGAAGCATACAGATGGTCTACAGGTTTTTCAAAAAAACCTTGAATTTGATCTGCATGTAAATCCATTGTCATAATTCTAGTTGCGCCAGCAGTTTGAAGCAAATTTGCTACTAATTTTGCACCAATTGCAACTCTTGGTTTATCTTTTCGATCTTGTCTTGCCCATCCAAAATAAGGCATAACTGCTGTGACGTGTCTTGCAGAGGCCCTTTTTGCAGCATCTAACATTAGTAACATTTCCATTAAATTATCAGAATTTGGAAACGTAGATCCAATGATGAAAACTCTTCTTCCACGAACAGATTCTTCAAAAGCTGGTTGAAATTCGCCATCACTAAAATACGTTGTAATGACATTTCCGAGTGTTGTGTTGTATTCTTTGGCTATTTTTCCGGCCAAATCCATACTTTGCCTGCAAGCAAATAATTTTGGAGCAAGTTGATTTGTAGACATTTAGAGAGTGTTTATAGTGTGTAACTGTAAGTTAACAAAAGTAACCAATATTATTCTTCTATGAAATTTATTTTTTCATTTTAAATTCTAAAATATTTACTAGATTTGCAAACTCAATTACAAGCTCAAGTGGCGGAATTGGTAGACGCGCTGGATTCAAAATCCAGTATTTTCGGATGTGTGGGTTCGATTCCCACCTTGAGTACAAAAAAACCCTGTTAATCAATTGATTTGCAGGGTTTTTTGATTTATTATTTCTTTGGCTGTAACATTTCAACATCAGCAACCGTTCTAAATCCCATGTGGTCTGAACTAGAATCTTTAGCAACTCCCATTTTTGCTGATATTCGAAAACTTGCACAATAAGAAGCATTGCATAAAAAAGAGCCACCCTTCATTACATATTCTATTTCGTAAACATTATTTGGGTTGTACGGTTTTGAGGCTCCAGTTGGATTTTGAATAGGTTTTGTAACATCTAACTCTTGATAATAATTTACATTGAAATAATCCGCAGTAACTTCCCAAACATTTCCAGCCATATCATACAATCCAATACTGTTTGGAGGATATGATTTTACAGGAGAAATAAATTCAAACCCATCTTTGCTTTCATTTTTTACCGGAAAAACTCCTTGCCAAGTATTTGCGTTTGCATCTAATAAAGCTGCATCATTTCCCCAAGTAAAAATCGCATTGGTTTTATTGCCAAGAGCTGCTGATTCCCATTCAGCTTCCGTTGGCAAGCGTCTTTTTGCCCATTTGCAATATGCCAAAGCGTCTTCATGAGTAATGTGAACTACAGGAAAATTATCTTTCCCTTCAATAGAAGAATTTGGTCCTTGAGGATTTTTCCAATTCGCACCAATTTTCCATGTCCACCATTGAAAATAGTTATCCATACCAACTACCGCTTTTATATTTTTATTAAAAATCAAACTTCCTGGTTGCAAAATAGAATCATTTGGTTTTTCAGTTCCTGGTGGCAATTGTTGTTTCATTTCTTCCCAAATAATGGGTCTTTCTGCAACTGTTACATAATTGGTTGCTGCTACAAATTTTTTGAATTGCAGGTTTGTAACTTCAGTTATATCAATAAAAAACCCATCAACAGTAACTTCATGCGCAGGTTTTTCTCTTGGCATTGCATATTTATCTGCTTCTTTTGCTCCTTGAATAAATGTTTTTTGAGGGACCCAAATCATTCCTTCAGGAGTTTCAACTGTTATTTCATTTCGGGAAACAGTATCTTTATTTTGATTTTTCTTACAACTAAATACAGCTACAAATAGAACTGACAACATCAGTTTTGGAAAGATTAAATTTATTTTCATTTATGTAAATTTTCTAAAAATTTTATAGAACTGTAAAGATATTTAAAATCGATTAATTTGGGCAATTTATCAATTCTTAATATTTCAAAAGAAATTGATTTGTATTGATATATAACTAATTAAATATCTAAATCAATTCTTTTATTTTTAATTTGATGTGTTATTTTGCATATTTTTGCGTAAAATTTATAAAAGAATGTCTTTACTTATTGTTTACGCTGTAGTTGCAATTTTCTTTTCTTTTTTGTGTTCAATTTTGGAAGCTGTACTGCTAAGTGTTACTCCAACATTTATTAACATCAAAAAAAATGAAGGTCATGAATTTGCAAATGACCTTGAAGCGCTAAAAAAAGACGTTGACAAACCACTGATTGCAATTTTGACCATCAATACTATAGCGCATACAGTTGGTGCAATTTTGGTTGGTGTTCAAGCAAAAGTTGCGTATGCAGAAATGTATGGAACATCAAAAACAAGTCTTTTTGGAATAGTAATTACTGAAGATGTAATGGTTGGAATTGTCTCTACAATCATGACCATTTTAATTTTAGTTGCTTCCGAAATTATTCCTAAAACAATTGGTGCCACTTATTGGCAAGATTTAGCTGCTTTTACAGCAACTTCACTCAATATTTTAATTTTTCCTTTAAAATACACTGGAATTTTATGGTTGTTACAGCTAACAACAAGACTTATTGGCGGAGATAGTCACTCTAGTATTTTGAGCAGAGAAAGCTTTTTAGTGATGGCTGACATGGCTGAAAAAGAAGGCGTTTTTCAACAAAATGAGAGTAAGGTAATTCGCAATTT
>JANQTK010000115.1 GCA_030731695.1 Polaribacter sp. | reverse complement strand
CTAAAAGAAATATTTTTAATGAATTATGAACAATTAATTCTTTTTAATTCAAAATTTGAAATGAGTTGTTTTGAAAAGAAAGAGCCATTTTTATGAACTCACAGCTCCAAGAGCGTACAATTGGTCTAGAGAAGGAGAGGAGCTACCTCCAGCTGGCTCTAATGTAATTCCAAAAGCTTCAGAATTATTCGGATTTTCGATAGCAAAAACCTTACTTGCGTTCGCAGTAAAAGTGTCTATAGTTCCCAAACTTGTTGGTGTCAAAGGAGTTATTTTTAATGACCAAACTTGATATACTTTTCCTTTAGGTGGAGCAGGTAATCCTTTGGCGTCTAAATAAATGGTATTAGTTTTTTTATTCCAATATACTTTTGCATACGAATTTGGAGAAGCGTTTTGACCTGCTAAAGGCACTGAAATAATGTCTTTATCTCTTAAAATTTCTAAAAGCCTTTCTTTTTCAGCCAAACTGTTTTTTGTTTTTTCAATTTGTGCTTCCAAAGCCTCTTTCTCAGAAACAATTTCTGATGTTGATTGATTGTTTTGAGAAATATTATAAACTAAAACACTTCCTAAAAGAACAGCAGCAGCCCAACCACTTATAAATTTCCAGTTGGATGATTTTTGAATCGGAATTACTTTTGATTCTTTTTGAACCAATTGATTTTTTATGGAATCAAATGAAGAAATCTCACCTTGATAAGTTGCAGCTGTAAGTTGTAGAATCGCATTTTCAATAGATTCCACTTCTGCCATCAACTCAGGATGTTTTTGAATTGCAGCATGCACTTCTTCGTTTTCTTTTTCAGAAAGCGAGCCTGCAACATACAGTTCTAAAATTCCAGATGCTATGTATTCTTCTATGTTCATTTTATACTCCCAATACTGAGCGTAATTGCCCAATACATGATTTATTTTTTGTTTTAACTGTGCCTAAAGGCATATTCAATTCTTCTGAAGCTTCTACTTGTGTGTATCCTTTGAAATATAATAATTCAATCAAAGATTTACAAGTATCACCTAATTTCTCCACCATTTCTTTTAAACCAATAGCATTTGTGCTACTATTTAAATCATCATGTGTTTCAAGTATATCTACGAAAAAATCGGAGGTTTGGTTTTGCTTAGACTGTTTATATTTTTTTGAGCGGGTATAATCGATTGCTGTATTTCGTGCAATGTTCAATAACCACGTGAAAAAACGACCTTTGCTTGGGGAATAGGATGCAGCATTATTCCATGCTTTTAAAAACACATCTTGTGTTATTTCTTCAGTTGCTTCAACGTCTTTTACGATGGTGTTAATAACTCCTGAAATACTTTTACAATAAGCATTGTAAAGTTTTTCATAAGCCTGCACATCTTGTTGCTGAAACTGTAAAATTAAAAGCTCTTGATTCATATGTTGTATCAAGAGCTAAATTAATAAAAAAAAAGAAAGTTTGGTTAATTAATTATCTTTTAATGAAAATAAAATCCCCTCCTTCATCACCTGTATTTCCTATAGGTGCATATTGTGGTTGATTGTCGCCAGTTGTATTATTGATTACAGCATCTTCAATCTTATTAAATAATTGTCCTGCCGAAATATATTTGTCTGTATTGTCTTTTAATCTGTTCAAAAGATATTTCATAAACACACTTTGATTAGGCACTGTAGTTAAAGTTCCACTTGTGATGGCTTTTCTACTTGGCAATTCATATTTTTTCTGAACTGCTTTTGATGCTGTTTTAAAATCTCTGTTTTTTACTAAAATACTTCCACTGAAACAAGCATCTGCAATTAATAAAGTATGTCTTGAATTGATCGCTTTGATAAGCGTTACAATACTTGTATTTAAAATGACATTCAATTCAAATTCCATTTGAGCATCTGAAGGCATCCAATAGCCTTTTTCACTTACTTGATCGTAATTTCCATGTCCTGCGTAGAAAATAACCAAATTGTCGTTTTTAGTAATTTTATTTTTTAGGATGCTAAATTGTTTGATGATATCATTGGCTTTTGGATTTTTTAAAACCGTTACATTTTGTTTGTCAAAATTGTAATTAGTAACCAATACATCAGCCAATGATTGTGCATCTTTGGTTGGTTCTCCATTCAAATCTTGAATTGAATCGTCATCGTAATCACTAACACCAATAATCAGTGCATAATACTTTCCAAAACCAATATCTAGGGTTTCTTTGGTGTCATTATTTGTAACATCGGTATTGATGATTTCTGGAGAATTTCGTTTGATAACAAAAGTTTTTGATGAGGAAGCTTGTTTTAAATCTGTGGCTTTTACTATCAAATCATTTTTTCCATATCCTAAAGGAACATTAGCCACAAAATTTCCGTTTTCAGAAACTACAGCTTCTTTTCCGTTTACAGTTATTGAATATATTCCATCAGTATCAGTAGCTTTTCCTTTTACAGTAATTGTATTTGCTTCTACGATTTTAAATCCTCTAACTTCCTCAACAATTGGATCAGTGATTACTATTACAGGAGGATTGTTATAAGTTTCTGTTTGATATTTGATATCCAAATAATCAGCATTAATTTTACGATCAAAGTAAATTGTATATCCAAATTTATTGCCAAAAAAGCGTTCAAAAGGAGCTTCATTTACATAGGTATTGTTTATGTAAAATCGAATTAGCGAACCAGATTTTACGATTTTAAGAATATTTTCAGCATTGGTGCCTGTTTTGATTGATGCTGCAAATGTGAGTGGAATAATTTCTTTGTAAACATCATTGTCAAATTTTCTAAACTTGTAATTTCCATTTCCTGAAAGTAAAAAACTAAATTCATTGGATGAGTTTTTTCTTCCAAAAGTAACGCCATACCAGCCTGTAGAGGTGCCAATTTCTCCAATAGCGGTTTCAATAATAAAATCTTTACTATCGTCAATATCTACATCTCTGCTGATAAAAATTCCACCTTCTTTTTTTCTATGCATGATGAGTTTTCCACCTGAAAGATCTAATGAATAATCATCTGCATTTTCTAAATTCCAATTATTTTTATTTGATGCAAAGTCATCGTATAAAGGAACTTTTAGAGCATCGTTCGTTACAATAACATTATCTATGTTTTCTTTTAAGCCTTTAATACTTAGGTAATCAATAGCAATCTTTTGATTAAAATAAACACCGTAACCAATTTCATTTCCAAAAAAGTTTTCATAATCAATACGAGTAATGTAACTATTGTTAATGTAAAACTTGTAATAATCTCCTTCTCTAGTAATTTTTAAAGTGTTTTCGCTTCCAACGCCTTCTTTTAAAACGGAGGTTTTTGCGTATTTTATGATATCTTCACTTTGGTTATTTTTCACTCTATTTACTTTATAATAACCATTGGCTGTAATTAAAAATTGAAAATAATTAGAATCTTTTTTACCCCATAATACTCCAAAGGGTAAATTTGTTTCTCCTGAAACGTGTTGAATTTTGGTTTCAATTTCAAAATCCTTAGTGTTATCAAACTCTCTAGTGATATGGGTTAATCGTCCTTTTTCATTTAATTTATGACTCAAATAATATTTTCCATTACTAATATTAAAGTCATAATCATCACCATAATTTGCAATCCAATTATTTCCGTTTGAAGTAAAATCATCAAATAAAATGCTTTCCCCAAGATTATTATTAAAGTTATTATTGTTGTTATTGTTATTATTATCTGTGCCTGTATATCTCATACTCAAATATGTGATAGACATTTTTTGACGGCCATAAACGATAAACCCAGTTCTATCTCCATAAAAAGTAGGTGAGTTTTGTGTATACACCAAATTGCTATTGATGTAATACTTTAAAGCACTTCCTGTTTTTTCAATCTTTAGATAGTTGTATTGATTGTTTCCAGTTTTAATGTGTGATGAACTTGTCCAACCTTGTACAGCTGTAGAAGTTCCATTGGAGGTTTGTTGAATGTAAAACATTCCATTTCCAGAGATGAAAAATTCATTCTGATTGTCATTGTCTTTTCGACCAAAAATAAGACCATAACCTCTGTCTTGAACCCCTGTCATTTTTAAAAACGAACCTTCAATATAAAAATCTCTGTTGGTATCAATTTTCTTTTCGTAGGTTGTGTTCCATCCGCCATCATCTCTTTTGTGATCAAAATCATAGCCTCCGTTTTTGATTTCAAGAGTAACATCACTGGTGTTTTGAGTTGCCCAATTATTATTGTTATCGTTAAAACCATCAAACAAAATAGTTTGTCCTAATGAGGTATTGTTATTAATGACTGCAGATGGTTTGGTTACTCTAAAATAATCAATAGAAACTTTTTGATTTCTGTACAACTGAATAGCTAATTTTTTACCAATGACTGATTTGTGGGTAGTGGTATAAACATAGGTGCCATTGATGTAAAAAGTTACAGTGGTTCCTTTTTTGGAAATTTTCAGAATATTAGTTCCATAATTACCACTTTTTAATGCGGTAGAAGTTACCCAAGCTTGTAGTGTGGAATACGTTCCACTTACAGATTCAGCTACTCTGTAAAAACCGTTTGAAGTGATTCCAAATTCTTTATAATTGTCTTCGTCTTTATAGTCATATAAAAATGAAATTCCGTAATCTTGAACTCCAGATATTTTTTGGATGGAAGTTTCTATTTCGAAATCATCACTGTCTGACAAGGTAAAGTCGGATGTAGAAACACGCCAAGATTCCGTTGTTCTTTTATGGTCAAAATAATAGCGACCATTGTATACGCTTAATTCGCGTGTATCATTATTGCCTGTTGGCCAATTATTAGTTCCGTTAAATTCCTCTTGGTAAACATATGTTTGACCGAATCCAAGAAACGATATTACCGAGAAAAAAAGGAGTAGATTGTTCTTTAGGATTTTCATTTTTTTGATTTTTATTGATGATTCATTTCTATAAAAATAGGAACAACTTTTTCTGCAGTGCTAGTAGATGAGGCATCAAAAGAGATTTTAGCACTGCTAAAAGTAACATCTGCTCCTTTAAACATACTTGATGATAATGCACCTTTCACATTTGAAACAAAATCGCCAGATGTTGATCTTGCTTTATTTACAATATCATCAATATTTAGTTTTTCTTTACTATACAAAACACACAAAATATCTCTGCCTGGTTTGTTATCAAATTCTATAAAATAGTCTTCATTTGGTAAAGCAATTTCACTATCTACATAATTAAAGTAATCAGAGAAATTATCAAAAGGATACAATTTATTTACTGATTTATCTGATGAGCCAAAACCAATTAAATACACATAACCACGTTGTTTACTTTTTAAATAAATTCTGAATTGTGTTCCTGAGGTATAAGAAGTAGTTACTTTGTAGGTACTATTTGTAGCTTTTACAATATTAAAGTTTCTGGTTGCACCATCAGCTAATTTGATAGGCATATTTTCACCTGTACTTAATTTCAATGTCAATTCACCACCTAATTTATTGGATACTACAGTGATGTTGTTGTTATTGTTGTTATTATTGTTATTATTATTATTATTATTATTATTATTATTATTATTATTATTTTCGTCACTTC
>JANQTK010000114.1 GCA_030731695.1 Polaribacter sp. | reverse complement strand
CAAAAAAAGCTGTTTTTGTTGGCTTTTTTGAGCGACCAAAGGAAGCTACCAAAAAGAGGTACAAAAATGCTGTTTTTGGCGAGGACTTGAAACGAACAGCAGGAAATTGCTTCAAGAAAAATTATACATTTAAAATCTTTTGAATGAGGTTTTGTTTGGCAACTTCATCATCTCCAAACAACCATTGAAGTACATTATCTTCCCAAATTTGCTCTTTTTCGGTTTCGGTAATGATGTTTTTTTCAATCGCCAAATCCAATATTTTACCAGGATAGGAAGACTGCGCATCACTTTCCATTTCGCCTAAAGGATAGGGATCATCTAAACCCATCAACACCTGTTTTGTTCCTTGCCTTTTAAACATTAAACTGAGCGAATCTGTATCGTGAACCAAGGTGTCAAAGAAAATATTTGGGTGCCCTACTGCTTTTCTTGGATGGTATTTACCTTCAAACAAATCGGGTCTGCCATCAAAACCTTGAATACGTCTTCCCAAATTCATTTGGGCCAATTGACCTCCATGTGCAAAACAAGTTCTGATGTTTGGGAAACGTATTTGCATGCCATTTAAGGTATAAAAATGATAGGCATCACCACATTGCGCCAACATCCAAATGAGGTGAAAACGCCAATTGGAATTTTCTAGTTTGATCATTTTATCTCCATCATAAGGATGAATTTCGATGGCTAATTTGTACTTGTCTGCCAATTCAAAAATTCGGTCATTTTCTTCATCAAAAATGCTTCGCCATTGGCCAATTGAATCCATAAAATGTGTAGGCAAACACAATACTTTTAAATCTAATTCTTCCACACAACGTTTTATCTCATCCAAAGCACCATAAATAAACCCGGGATGTACCACAAATCCACACGTAAATTTATTAGGATGATTTTTTTGAACTTTGGCATTAAAATCATTCTGAAAACGAAGTGCTTTTTTCATTTCTTCCAATCGCAAACCATTGCCATACAATTGTGATAAATTCAAAACCACAGCATGATCAATCTTATTGCGTTCCATCCATTTGAGTTTTTCATCTAAGAAAAAACTAGAGTCAGTTACTGGACGTTTCCAACCCTTTTGAAACATGTGTTTGCG
>JANQTK010000113.1 GCA_030731695.1 Polaribacter sp. | reverse complement strand
ATACCCACCATAAAAGCATTGAATGTTTCTATTGATTTTAAAGGATTTGTATTGTAAAAGTATTCTGAAACGATAGAAGCATGTTTGTTAAATTTATGTCTTCCAGAAAACGAAATTGCAAATTGATTTTTTGATTCATTTAATAATTCATTTGATTGTGAATGAATAAAAATTGGGGCAATTTGAAGTGATAAATTCGAATTCAGTTTTCGTGCAATTAACACCTGACTAGAAAAACCGTATTTATTGGATTCAACTAAAGGTTGTAAATAATTTACACCACCATCAACTGTTTTTCTATGAGAAAATGTTTGTACTAAAGTGATACTAATAGGTGCTTTTTTAGCATTTTTTTGCTGCTTTAAAAGCCTATATTTTAAATATCCATCAATAATTTTATCATGATTTGTATAGCCCATTCCAAATGTAACATCATCAGTAAAAGCGTATTCTAAACCGTAATAAGTGCTAACCACATCTGCTAAAAAACGTTGCCCTTTAAAATCGGGAATATTCCAATACCTATTGTACAATGCAATTTGTAAAGCGCCTTTTTTTCTGGTTTCAATTGAATGGCCAAGACCAATTCTTATAGTTTTAAAAGTAGCAATTTCAAACATCTCTTGATTTGCAAATTCAGCATCTAATTTTTTCAGTAAATCTTGAGATTTTAACGAAAAACTCACAAAAATAAAAAGGGCAAAAATAAAATAGTGTCTGCTTTTATTGTTCATATGGCTCATATTGAAATCTAAATTTAATTGAAATAATTTTTGCGATATTACTTGATAAAATTGGCGGAATTTTTATTTGAAAATCATCAACTGCTGCAGTAAAATCTCCCGTAAAAACATACTTATTTTTTTCTTTTTTAATAGTTGTTTTGATATCAATATTTTTTGAAACTCCGTGAATGGTTAGTGTTCCTCTAATTATTTTTGTTTGTGGTTGTTCGCTTTTTTTATCGAAATCAATTATTTTTCCTTCAAAAGTAGCTTTTGGATATATGTCAGATTCTACATAACTTTCATTAAAATGCTCGTACATTAAATCTTTTTTAAAGACAAATGCTCTCATAAGCATACTTATTGCAATTTCTTTTTTATCAAGATCAAAAATACTTAAGACTTGATTGTTTACTGCTTCAATATTTTCTACTGAAGTATATGAAAAAAATGATATTTGACCTTGTCTTGCTATAAATTGGTTAGAATCACTTGAGAAGTTAGTAATTGATACGATAAAAAATAAGAAGGATACTAGTTTATTCATTGGTTAGTGTATCAATATAACAATTTTGTAAAATTACATCTTTTAAAAAACCTTTACAAATGCCTTTAACCAGTATTTTTTGGTTTTTTTTTAGTTTATTTATTTTTTCTTTTTGACTAGAATTCACGTCGCAAATTACACCATAAGAGTTGGTATTACTGCTTAAAATCAAAGTAATTCTGTTGTTTAGATATGAAATTTCTTTCACAAATCCTGTAACTTCAATAATTTTCCCTGTGTAGCGTTTATTAGATTTAGTTTCATCATTAAAAAATGAAGTAACTAAATCATCTGAGTTTAAAGAGACTAAAGCACTTTCTTTTTCTAAATTTTTTTCAGATGATTTAAATGTATTTTTAATAAAAATATATCCACCAACTAAAATTAGCCCTATTAAAAATAACAGTAAATATGTATAAAATTTATTTTTCATCTGAAATCAAAGAAATACAAAATATTTAACTTGTAGAAAAAAAAGTTACTTAGGGCGAAAAAAAGACTTTAAATAACCCTAAATTTACCCCCAAAAACCAAAACACAAGATTGAATTTTCACGATTTAAATGAAAAAAGATAAATTATATTTCTTAACCTTTTTATCAATCACTATAATTTATTTGTTTGTTGCATTGATAGCCTCTCAATATTTTATAAAAATTAGCGCAAATCAGTTAATTGAAAACCAAGTTGAAGCTAGTAAAAGAGATACACATAAAATTGCAAGTTTAATTGATTTTCAGCTAGAATCAGGAATTAGTAAAGAGAATTGTATTCAAAATTTACAACAGATCATTGAAAATACTGACAGTAATTCATGGTTTATAAGTGTTTTTAATTGGAGTGGAATAGAGGTTTGTAATCCTGATAAAACTAAGGTTGGGCAACAAGTTAACTCTGATCAATCATTATTAACATCACTAAAAGAAAAAAATAATTCAAACGATTTATATTCCTTACTTCTCAATAAAAACTCAGATACAACCACAGAAATTATTTACATAGTACCATTAAAAAAATCTGATTTAATTGTTGCTTCAAATATTCATATTACAAATATCAATAATCAGTTAAAGTCGTTAAAATCTAATTTTCATCTCATATTTTTGATAATGGGTCTTACCGTAATTATTTTGTCGTTTATCGCGGTTAGAATTATTGGGAGTGCTTATGAAAAACAATTAGAACAGCAAAATTCTAGCTTAACAAATGAAGTTGCAAATCTTTCAAAATTGAATTCAGATTTATTTTCTTACAAAGAAAAAGTGGCTATCATTGACATCAAAAATAACGCTGATGAAACTCAAGATAAAGAGAAAAAGAGACTATTAACTTATATCAGAAATGAGCTGGTTCCTATTTTAATTGATGATATTGCGTATGTTTATACTGAGAATTCCATCACTTTCGTAGTTAGTTTTGATGGAAATAAATCAATATCTAATGCTAGTTTAGATGAAGTTTTTACTCAACTAAATCCTTCCTTGTTTTTTAGAGCCAACAGACAGTTTATCATCAGTATTTCTGCGATTGATAAAATTCTAAAATATGGTAATAGTCAATTGAAAATTGTGCTATCCTCAAAAACTTCAGAAGATATTATTATTAGTAAAAACAAAGCTTCTGAATTTAAACAATGGCTAAATAAGTAAGTAAATTATTTTTTTGACATTATTTTTGAGCAGTATTTAAACTTTATTTTTCCCTTTTACCATTATTTCTTTCCCTTTTAGTTAAAGTTATTTACAAAAACGTCCTAATATATTTATATTTGATTTATTAAAAATAATTTTTATAATTATGAAGTTAAGTACTTTTAAAAAATCAGCAATTACCTCAATGTTTTGCTTTCTATTTTTTTCATGTCTCACCAATGTTGAAGAACCTTTTGAAGAAAATCCTACAGAAGATTTTTGCAAAACAAGAAGCTTTTCTCTGCATGTTAAACCCATTATTGATAATAATTGTATTCAATGCCATGGTCAAGGAGGGAATTCTCCAAATTTAACAACTTTTAATGGAGTAAGTAGCAATGCAAACTCTATAAAAGCAGAAGTTGTAAGCAGAAGAATGCCGCAAGGAAATTCATTAACTAACGAAGAAATTCAAGCAATAAGTTGTTGGGTTGATGAAGGAGCTTTAAATAATTAATACTATGAAACTATTATCAAAAAAAGGAATGCTATTTATTTTTTTAATTATAGCAATAATTGGTGCATTTATAGTATACAAAATGGCTAATAAATCACACCTTGATATTTCGTCTTCAGCACCAAAAATTACCATTGAAGCTACAAAACTTATTGATGAATTTTTAATTGATGAAACAACGGCAAATACCAATTATTTAGACAAACTTATTGCAGTAAAAGGCACTATTTCTGATATAAAAATTGAAGACAAAAAAGGTATTATTTCTTTAAAAACCGAGGATGATTTTGGAAGTGTTTTATGTCATTTGTCAATAGAAGCAACTCAAAATTTATCTGAATTAGAAATCGGACAAAACATTCAAATAAAAGGAATTTGCACAGGCTTTTTAATGGATGTAATTCTTGTTAGATGTGAAATAATCAATCAATAAACCAACCAATATGAACTATTTAATATCAACACTGGCATTATTTTTATGCCTACATACTGCTCAGTCTCAAGAGCGATATCTCACTAAAAACGGGACAATCACTTTTTTTTCAAAAGCACCAATTGAAAATATTGAGGCAAAAAACCAACAAGTTTTAAGCATTATTGATGCCAGCAATGGATCTATGGCAATTTCTATTTTGATGAAATCATTTTTATTTGAAAAAGCGCTAATGCAAGAGCATTTTAACGAAAATTATGTTGAATCGGATAAATTTCCGAAGGCAACTTTTAAAGGAACTATTTTGAACTTTTCTAATATTTCTGCTTCCGCATCAAAACTTCAAGTGAAAGGAACATTAACGATTCATGGTGAATCAAAAGAAATAACAATTGAAGGTTTGTTTTCTAAAACAACTTCAGGAATCATTGCAACTGGTGATTTTATCATAAATCTTGATGATTTTAAAGTGAAAATTCCAGCTGTTGTTGCAAAAAATATTGCAAAAAACATCAAAGTAAGCTTTGACTTTAATCATCAACCATTCCAAAAATAACAATTATGAAATCATTTTTATTTATTTTACTTACCTGTTTTTCAGTAACATTCAGTTATTCGCAGGAAGATTTATTAGATATTTTAGAGGAAGAGACTATAAAGAATGAAAGTTCAGAGATAGAAAATTCTATTTTTAAAGGAACGCGAATTTTAAATGGACATTCTGTAAAAAACAGAAAAGAAAAAGAATTAGAATTTATCATTTCTCATAGATTTGGTAGGATAAATCTAGGTTTTGATGAATTGTTTGGATTGGATCAATCAAACATTCGTTTTGCTTTTGAATACGGTTTGAATGATAATTTGACAATTGGAATTGGGCGAAGTAGCTTTGAAAAAACGTATGATTCTTTTTTGAAATATTCACTTCTTCATCAAAAAAATGGCGAAAATTCTTTCCCAATTGCAGTTTCATTGTTTGGAAGTATAGCAGTGAAAACATTGAAAGATTATCCACCAACTGATAAACGATCTTTTGCAGAAAGTCTTTTTTATGTTGGGCAAGTTTTAATAGCCAGAAAAATGAGTCCAGGACTTTCTCTTCAATTAACTCCAACTTACATTCACAGAAACACGGTAAAAGTTGCACAAGATCCTCATGATATTTTTGCATTGGGCTTTGGAAGTCGAATAAAACTAAGTAATAGAGTTTCCTTAAATACGGAATATTTCCATGCATTTAATGAATCAGTTTCAATCAATGCCAAAAATTCATTGGCATTAGGAGTGGATATAGAAACTGGAGGTCATGTATTTCAATTGATTTTGTCAAATTCAATAACAATGATCGAAAAAAGCTTTATTGCAGAAACTACAGGCAATTTCTTTGGAGGTGATATTCACTTTGGATTCAACATTTCAAGAACTTTTTAAAGTAATTTCAATTGGATTTTTTCGCTTTCAATCTAAAAATTTCCTCTTTAGCTAGTAATTATTGTAAGATTTTTTAAATCTATTTTTATTTGAAATCAAAATAAACTCAACACATCTTTTAATTAAAAACCAAGTAACCATGAAAAAAAACTACCTATTTAAATCCATCTTATTCTTAATTCCGCTTTCAGCCGTTTTTTTATTATCCTTTTCATCAGGAAATGGAAGTGCACTTTCTGGATCTCCAGGTGATGGTGGAAATAATTGTACACAATGTCATTCAGGCACTGCAAATAA
>JANQTK010000112.1 GCA_030731695.1 Polaribacter sp. | reverse complement strand
ATTTTTAATTTACCTGAGAATTGATACATATCTTTCGTATTCTATCTTTTTGTAATTATTTTAATAAATCAGCACGCAACTGTTCCACATAATGGATAATTTGCCAACGTTCTGTGTATGTTAATTGAGATGAATGAGAACCCATTAAATTTTTTCCATGCATAATTACATGGTAAATAGTTCCTGCATTGATATCTCTGTCTTTATAATTTGGAATTCCTTCAAATTTTCCGTTTTGAACTAAAGCTCCATTTCCATCACCTTTTTCACCATGACAAGAAGTACAATAAATCGTGTACAACTGTTTTCCTTTTTCCAAATTTTTCTCTGATGCTTCAATAGGATTTGTTACTTCTACTCTTGCTCTTTCATAACCTTCTGGAGTATCAGGAATATCGTATGCTGGAAAACCACCTCTTGGAATAGTACCTGCAACTGGTGGTCTATTCACAGGTTTGTTATTCAATCCTTTTTCAGCATCCGTATCATAGGGGATTGACTCATACATGTCTGGCATATATTGAAGCTGAGGCGTTCTTTTGTTGTTGCAAGAAATGAAACTTACAAAAACAACTAAAGCGATAAGTATTTTTAAATTTTTCATTACCTATTAATTAGTGCTTTTCTACTACATTAATTTCAACAGCTCCTGTTTTTGCTAACAAAGCTGTCAATTCTTCTTCATTATTATGAACTGGAATTTCCATCAAAAAATGATCATCAGTTGTTCTTGGATCTGGATTTTCTGCTTTTCTAAATGGCCAAATTTTACTTCTCATATAAAAAGTAATTACCATTAAATGCGCCGCAAAAAATACGGTTAATTCGAACATGATTGGTACAAAAGCTGGCATGTTTTCAAACCATGAAAAACTTGGTTTTCCTCCAATATCTTGTGGCCAATCTTGAATCATCATATAATTTGTCATCCAAATAGCTACAGATAACCCTGTAATTCCATACATGAATGCAGTAATTGCAATTCTTGTTGGAGCTAATCCCATGGCTTTGTCTAAACCATGCACTGGAAAAGGACAAAATACTTCTTCAATGTGATGATGAGCTGCTTTTACAGTTTTAACTGCGTCTAGCAAAACTTCGTCATCATTATAAAATGCGTGAATAACTTTTGATGAACCCATTATTCTTTATCTTTATTATCTGATTTATCACTATTTTTTTCACTTCCTAAAACAACGATAGCTGGTTTTGTAGGAATTCCTTGCTCACTTCTCTTTTTATAAAACTCTCCTGAAGATTTCAAGATAGTTTTTACCTCTGCTTGTGCAATTACTGGAAAAGTTCTTGCATATAGTAAGAATAATACAAAGAAAAATCCGATTGTTCCAATAAAAATACCAACATCTACAAATGTAGGTTCAAAACGCCACCAAGTTGATGGTAAATGACCTTTACTTAATACGATTGCAATGATATCAAAACGCTCAAACCACATACCAATATTGATAGCTATAGATATGATAAATGTGATGATAAAACTTCTTCTAAATTTCTTAATCCAAAGTAACTGTGGCGTAATAATGTTAAAAATTATTAAAGACCAAAAAGCCCAAGCATAAGGTCCAGTTGCAGCTCCAACTGATAAATAGGTATAATATTCATAAGGCGAACCTGTATACCAAGCAATGAAAAATTCAGTTGCATAGGCTACAGCTACAATTCCACCTGTCAAAATAATCACAATATTCATATACTCAATGTGCATACGGGTAATATAATCCTCTAAATTGGTAACCTTACGCATAATTCCCAATAAGGTTTGCACCATCGCAAATCCTGAGAAAATAGCTCCAGCAACGAAATAAGGAGGGAAAATGGTGGAGTGCCAACCTGGGTTGATAGAAGTAGCAAAGTCCATAGATACAATGGTATGTACTGAAAGTACTAGTGGAGTTGCCAAACCTGCCAATACCAAAGATACTTCTTCAAAACGTTGCCAATCTTTTGCTCTTCCTGACCAACCAAAACTCAATAATGAATATATTTTCTTTTGGAAAGGTTTCACTGCTCTATCACGAATCATTGCAAAATCTGGTAATAAACCTGTCCACCAGAAAACTAATGATACAGATAAATAGGTAGAGATTGCGAAAACGTCCCATAATAAAGGTGAGTTAAAGTTTACCCATAATGATCCAAATTGGTTTGGAATTGGCAATACCCAAAACGCATTCCAAGGACGACCCATGTGAATGATTGGAAACAAACCTGCTTGAAAAACAGCAAAAATTGTCATGGCTTCTGCAGAACGGTTGATTGCCATTCTCCATTTTTGACGGAATAATAAAAGTACTGCAGAAATTAATGTTCCTGCGTGACCAATACCTACCCACCATACAAAGTTTGTGATATCCCAAGCCCAACCAATATTTTTGCTTAGACCCCAAACTCCAATACCTGTTCCAACTGTGTAAAAGATACATCCAAATCCCCAAAGCATTGCTGCTAAAGAAATGTAAAATGCCATGTACCAATTCTTATTTGCTTTACCTTCTATAGGTTTTGCAATATCTTCGGTAATATCGTGATATGTTTTATCACCTAAAACTAAAGGTTCTCTTATGGATGCTTCGTAATGAGACATATTTTATATCTTAAATTTAATTACGCTTCGTTTGTGTTTTTTATTTTTACTTGGTAGATTACATTCGGTTTTGTTTGTAAGTAATCTAACACATTGTAAGCTCTTTTATCTTTTGCTAAAGTTGCTACTTTATCCTTTTTGTTGTTGACGTCACCAAAAACCAATGCTCCAGTTGTACAAGCTGATGAACAAGCAGTTTCAAACTCATCTGTATTTACTGCACGTCCTTCTTTTTTAGCTTTTAAAATAGTTGCTTGTGTCATTTGAATACACATTGAACATTTTTCCATAACTCCTCTTGAACGAACAACCACATCTGGATTCAATACCATTTTTCCATATTCATTGTTCAAGTTAAAGTCAAACTCGTTATTATTTGCATAATTAAACCAGTTGAAACGACGCACTCTGTATGGACAGTTGTTTGCACAATATCTTGTTCCAACACATCTGTTGTAAGTCATTTGGTTTTGACCTTGACGACCGTGAGTTGTTGCTGCAACAGGGCAAACAGTTTCACACGGAGCATGATTACAATGTTGACACATCATTGGTTGAAAAGTAACTTCGGGATTTTCAGCCTCAGTTTCCAAACCTTCGTACATTTTAGCTCTACTTAAACCAAGTTCTTTTGCCTCTTCTCTACTTTCAACTTCTGATGAATAATATCTATCAATACGCAACCAGTGCATATCTCTACCAACTCTTACTTCTCTTTTTCCAACTACTGGAACGTTGTTTTCTGCATGACAAGCAACTACACAAGCTCCACAACCAGTACAAGATGTTAAATCAATTGATAAATTAAAATGGTGCCCTAATTCTCTGTTATGCTCATCCCACAAATCAATAGTATTTGCTTCTACTTCTTTGTGATCATAAGAAACGTACGATGGTTTATTCCATCCATGGTGATGATCTTTAGGCTCAACTGTTTTATACTCTTTTAAAGATGCTACTTTTAAAATGTCATGACGTCCAGCAATAGTTTTTTGTACTTGTGTACAAGCAAATTGATGCGTTCCTGATACTTTTTCTATAGTAACTCCAAACTGAATGTTATTCGCATTTACATATAATGGATATGCATTCACACCCACTTGCATTTCTTCTTTCAAACCAAAAGTACGACCAAATCCTAATGACAATCCAACTGAACCTTTTGCTTGTCCTGGTTGAATCATTACGGGTACAGTTACTTCTTTTCCATTGACAGTTACTTTTGCATAATCCCCATCAATTGCACCATTGTCTTTTACGGGGTTTGTAAATCCTAACTCTCTAGCATCAGCCATTGACATGGTTAGGTAATTATCCCAAGAAACTCTTGTTATTGGATCAGGGAATTCTTGCAACCAAGGATTGTTTGCTTGTTTTCCATCACCTAAACCTGTTTTTATATATAACTGCAACTCAAAACCTGATGCCTTTTTAGCATAATTTGATAACTGCATTGCTGCTTGAGTAACTGAAATTTCAGAAGTATATGTAGTGTTTGTGATTTCTCTTGTAAAGAAACCATTGTGTAAAGCTGTATTCCATGAACTACCATTCAAAATAGTATTTGTAGCAAATGCTTTCAAATAGTCATAATATTTGGTAGTATTTCCAGACCAACCCAACAGCGTGTCTTGCAATTGACGTGTGCTAAATAAGGGTTGAATTGTTGGTTGCATTAAACCATAAGTAATTTCGTCAAACTGAGTATCACCCCAAGATTCTAAGAAATGTGAAGTTGGCAATACATAGTTTGAAGCATTTACGGTTTCGTTATTTTCAGTTGACAAAGCAACAGTTAACGAAACTTTTTTCAATCCGTTTGTAAATTCAGTAGCATTAGGCAATGAATACAAAGGATTTACATTATAAGAAAGTAAACCTCCTATTTTCCCTGCATTCATATCTTTTATCAACTGATTTACATCAGCTTCATTTCCTTGGCGGATATTTAAGGTATTGTTTACATCAACAATTTCACTGTTCAATGCTTTGTTGATTGCCAACGCAACTAATTGTGCATTTTTATCATTGATACCTGTCATTACAACTCCCTTAGAACCTGCTTTTTTCAAAGTAGCTGCCATTTGTTTTACTTGTGCATCAACAGGAGTTGCTTTTGAAGCAACACTTGAACCTGTTATTTCTTTGAACAAGTTTATCAATGCAAAAATTTGGTCTGATGGTTTTGTTACAATTCTTTTATCAGCATTTGCACCTGTCAAAGACATATTGCTCTCAAACTGAACATGGTAAGACATTGCACCTGTTTCTGGTTTTCTACCAGCAACATATTGCTTTTCAAACCCACCATGAAAATCACCTAAAAAGTCAGCACCAAAAGAAACAATAGTTGATGCTTTGTCTAAATGATATTTCGGCAATGCACGTTTTCCGTACATAGCCAACATGGCATCAGCAGCTGCAGATTCAGAAACTGCATCGTAAATAACATGAGTTACGTTTGGATAAGCAACTATAAATTCTTGAATAATTCTTTCTGTTGAAGGACTAGCCAACGTTCCAGTTAATAAAACAACAGGCGTATTTGCGTCTTTTAATTTATTTAAAGCCGTACCAATTTCTTTGTCAGCATCACTCCAAGAAATTTTTTCTCCTCCTTTTGTAGGATTTTTTAAACGAAGTTTTTCATCATATAAAGACAAAACAGCTGCTTGAACTCTAGCGCTTGTTGTTCCTTTTGCATCTTTATTTGGCATGATTTGGATTGGACGACCTTCGCGAGTTTTTACCAAAATATTGGCGAAATCATATCCATCAGCCATTGAAGTTGCATACCAATCTGCAACACCAGCTATAATATCATTTGGTTTTACAACATAAGGAATTGATTTTTTCACAGGACCTTCACAAGCAGCTAATGTTGCTGCTGCAGTAGTAAAACCAACGTATTTCAAGAAATCTCTTCTTGAAGTAGATGAATTTGCCAATGTTTCTTTATCTCCTAAAAATGTATCCGTAGGAATTTCCTGAACGAATTCATTTTTACTTAACGTCTCAACAAAAGAACTATTTGTAAGTTCTTCAACACTTTTCCAGTATTTTTTGTCTGAAGCCATTTATATTAGGTTATTAGTTTTTAGTTGTTAGTTGTTAGTTTTATAAACTAAAACCAAACTATAATTTTCTTAATTAATTAATAATGACATTTACCACACTCTAAACCACCCAATTGCGCAACTGTTACTTGCCCTACATTGTATTTTTTAGCTAACTCTTTGTGTATTTTGTCATAATATTCTGTGCCTTTCAAATCAACTTTTGTTTCTCTGTGGCAATTGATACACCAACCCATTGTTAAAGGAGAAAATTGATACATTTCATCCATTTCCTCAACAGGACCATGACACGTTTGACATACTAAGCCTCCAACAGTTACGTGTTGTGAGTGATTGAAATAGGCAAAATCAGGCAAGTTGTGAATACGAATCCATTTGATTGGTTTTGTATCTCCTGTATATTCTAATGCTTCAGGATCCCAACCAGCAGCAGTGTAAATTTTTGCAATTTCTTTGTCAAGCTCAGCTTTTCCATAAGTTACTCCATCCCATTCTACAACAGTTCCTTCAGCAACTTCAGCGATGTTTTTATGACAGTTCATACATACATTTACTGATGGAATTCCTGAATGCTTACTATGTTTAGCAGATGAATGACAATACTGACAATCAATTTTATTGTCTCCAGAGTGAATTTTATGTGAAAATGCAATAGGTTGTAGAGGAGAATATCCTTGATCAACACCTACTTTGAAAAGCGTTCCAAAACCTACATAAGCCCCCATCAATAAAAGGAATATCGTTGTAACAACTTTTAAGAATGTGTTTTGTTTAACACCTTCCCAAAGCTCTTGCAAATCTCTTTTTAAATCTGATTTAATTTCTGGAGATTTATTTCCTTTCAATTCACTAACTTGTTTTAGCAAGCTTGCAATCATCAAGAAAGCAACAACAATGGCAGCAGCTAATATGTAAATTAACCAACTTGGCGCAGTTGAACCTCCTCCTCCAGTAGCAACAACTTCTGCAGCTGCAGGATCAACTTTTGGTTTAGGATCTCCAACAGTTGTGTAATACAAAATATCATCAATATTTTGATCTGTTAATTGAGGAAAAGCAGACATTGCAGAACCATTGTATTCTTCAAAAATTGCGATAGCATCTCTATCACCTGAAGCTCTTAATTCAGCATTGTTTCTAATCCATTTAATTAACCACTCACGCTCTCTTCTTGCTTCAACACCTCCAAGAGCAGGCCCCACCAACTTTTTGTCTAATTTGTGGCAAGATGCACACAAAGATTTGAACAATTTTTTACCTTCTTGTTGACGTGCTTCATCTACTTCTTGAGAATAAGAAGAAAGACTAAATGCAAAAAACAGGATAATTGTAAAACTCTTCAGAAGAATTAGGGTTCGTTTACTGTGTAATGCTACACTTTTCATATTTACAAACTATTTTTAGTGTCGTGTATAAAATGGTTCAAAAAAACGCTTTTTGAACAGTTGCACAAAAGTAGTACTTATTGACAAATTTTTAAAAAGGAATAGAATGTTAAACATTAATTTATAATAATTCTAAATAATGTATTTTTAAGATTATTTTAAAAAAGATGTTATTACTTTTGCATAAATTATTTTATTATGAAATATTCTTATTCTTATTGGTTTTTTGGATTGTTTTTAATACTTGGTTTAGAAAGTATTACTGCTCAAAACAACACCAATATGAGTCCACAAATTAAAACTCTCATTGCAAAAAAAAGAGCTTTTAACAAAGATATTGGCTTTGGGTATCGTGTTCAAATTTTTTATGGAGAAGAATCTAACGCCAAAAATGCACAAGCTAAGTTCTCTTCAACGTATTCAGATGTGTTTACAAAACTAACTTATGACCAACCTTATTGGAAAGTTCAAGTGGGAAATTATAAAACAAAGTTAGAAGCTGACAAAGCGTTGCTGAATTTCTCTGAAAAATTTTCAGGATTGATTGTTATCTCTCTTCTAAGATAAGTTTTAGAAGATTAATAAAATAAAAAAGCCAAAATCAACATTGATTTTGGCTTTTTTTATGAAGTTGAAAATACTGCTATAATTTCTTTTTAACAGCAAATTCTTTATATGCTTCAATTAAATCTCCTTCTTGAATATCATTGTAATTTTTAATTTGCAATCCACAATCATATCCTTTTGCAACCTCTTTTACGTCATCTTTGAAACGTTTTAAAGATGTTAAATACCCATCATGAACCACAATTCCATCTCTAATAATTCGGATTTGAGAATCTCTAAATATTTTTCCTGACATTACCATACAACCTGCAATGTTTCCAATTTTAGATATTTTATATACTTCTCTAATCTCAACATTTCCAGTAACTTCTTCTTTCATTTCAGGAGAAAGCATTCCTTCCATAGCGTCTTTCAAGTCGTTGATGGCATCGTAAATGATAGAATATGTTCTAATATCTACTTCTTCTCTATCAGCAATCATTCTTGCATTTCCTTGTGGACGAACGTTAAACCCAACAATAATTGCGTCAGATGCTGTTGCTAATAACACATCACTTTCTGTAATGGCACCAACACCTTTGTGTAAAATATTAATTTGGATTTCTTCCGTTGATAATTTTTGGAAAGAATCTGCTAATGCTTCTACTGAACCATCCACATCTCCTTTTAAAATAATGTTCAATTCTTTGAAATCTCCTAAGGCAATTCTTCGTCCAATTTCCGCAAGAGTCAACGTTTTTTGAGTTCTTACAGATTGTTCTCTTTGCAATTGCGATCTTTTAGCAGCAATTTGTTTTGCTTCACGTTCATCATCAAAAACAACAAATTTATCACCTGCTTGTGGCGCTCCATCCAATCCTAAAACCGAAACTGGTGTTGAAGGTCCTGCTGATTTTAATTTTATTCCTTTATCATCAAACATGGCTTTTACTTTACCACTGTTTTTTCCTGCTAATAAATAATCACCAATTTTTAAGGTACCTGCTTGTACTAAAATTGTAGTAACATAACCACGTCCTTTGTCTAATTGTGCTTCAACAACGGTACCTGTAGCATTCTTATTTGGATTTGCTTTCAACTCTAAAACTTCAGCTTCTAGCAGTACTTTTTCCAATAATTCTTCAACTCCTTGACCAGTTTTTGCCGAAATATCTTGCGATTGAATATTTCCTCCCCATTCTTCGATTAGCAAATTCATTCCAGATAATTGCGTTTTCACATTATCAGGATTTGCGTTTGGTTTATCAATCTTATTGATGGCAAAAATTATAGGAACTCCAGCTGCCTGTGCATGAGAAATAGCCTCTTTTGTTTGTGGCATTACGTCATCATCAGCGGCAACTACAATAATTACTAAATCTGTAATTTGTGCTCCACGTGCACGCATTGCTGTAAATGCCTCGTGACCCGGTGTATCTAAAAAAGCGATTTTTTGATCACCAACTTTTACTGCATACGCACCAATATGTTGCGTAATTCCTCCACTTTCGCCTTCAGTTACATTGGCTTTTCTGATGTAATCTAACAAGGAAGTTTTTCCATGATCTACGTGACCCATTACCGTAATAATTGGTGCACGTGTTATTAAATCTTCTGGATTGTCTTGAATGGTTTCTATTGATTCTTCTACTTCAGCACCAACAAATTCTACTTTATGATCAAATTCTTCAGCAACAATTACCAACGTTTCAGCATCTAAACGCTGATTCATGGTTACCATCATTCCTAATGACATACAAGCAGAAATAATTTGTGTAACTGGAACATCCATCATTGTTGCAACCTCACTAACCGTTACAAATTCAGTAACTTTTAGAATTTTGCTATCTAATGCTTTTGCTTCTAATTCTGCTTCAGATTGTTCTCTGTGAGCATCACGTTTATTTCTTCTATATTTTGCGCCTTTTCCTCTAGAAGATTTTCCTTGAAGTTTTTCTAAGGTTTCTCTTACTTGTTTTTGGATATCAGCCTCTGTTGGATCTTCTTTTTTAATAGGTGCTTGATTTCCTCTTGGCCTAAAACCTCCACCAGGTTGTCTGTTATTTCCTTGTCCTCCTTGATTCGGTTGATTTGGTCTGTTTCTGTTATCTTGTGGTGGTCTTGTATTGGTTCCTGGTCCTGAAGCAGTTCCTGGTCCAGCAACAGGTTTACTGATACGTTTACGTTTTTTTCTAGGATCAGTGGAAGCGTCTTTTTTAACCTCTGGTTTTTTCTTTTTAGGTCTTTCGAACTGTTTTAAATCAATTGTTTGTCCTGTCATCTTTGGACCATCCAATTTCTTGTATTGAGTAACGATTGCTTCAGCATTTTCAGCGGTAATTTCCGTAGGTTTTTCCTCTTTTTGAGTTGGTTTTACCTCTTGTTTTTCAACTTTTGGCGTTTCAACTTTTGGAGCTTCAACTTTTGGAACATCAACTTTTGGAACATCAACTTTAGGCGCTTCAGGCTTTTTAGTCTCAACCACGATTGATTCTTTTTTCTCCTCTTTTTCCTGAACTACTTCTTCTTTCGCAACCGGGATTTCAACAGTTTCTTTGATTGGTTTTTCGACTTGTTTTTCAACTTCGGCTCTTTTACCCAAATTATCGATGTCGATTTTCCCAACAGTTTTAAACTCTATTTTATCTGCTTTTGCTCTTAGAATTTCTTCCTCTTTTTTAGCCTCTTCTGCTTTTTTCTTTTCTTGTTTGGCTTCAATTTCTAGACGAATTGCTTCTTTTTCTTTTCTTTTTTCCTCTCCAACTTCTTTAGATGCCGCTTTTTTATTAGCATCTGTTTCAAAGCCATCAAGAAGGACTTGATAGGTATCTTGAGAAATTTTAGTAGTAGGTCTTGCTTCTACATCATGACCATGTTTTCCTAAATATTCCACAGCTCTGTCAAGAGAAATATTCAATTCTCTTAACACACTACTAAGTCTCATTGTTTTGTCTACAGACATATATAATTTTTTATTCTTTAATTTTTGTAAAAATAATCTTTTTACTTTTAATGATTTTGGAATCTATTCTTCGAATTCTTCTCTTAAAATTCGTTGAACATCCAAAATAGTTTCTTCTTCTAAATCGGTTCTTTTTACCAATTCTTCCACAGAAGTTTCTAATACACTTCTTGCAGTGTCTAATCCAATATTTTTAAATTCTTGGATAATCCATCCTTCAATTTCATCAACAAACTCTGTCAATTCTACATCTTCTTCAGCTCCTTCTCTTTGAACATCAATTTCATAACCTGTCAATTCACTTGCCAATCTGATGTTTACACCACTTTTTCCAATTGCTTTCGAAACTTCTTCTGGTTTTAAAACGACTTTTACACGCCCTTTTTTACCATTTTTTTCAGTTTCGTACAATTCGATTTCCATGGATGTTACTTTTGCGGGGCTCAATGCTCTTGCAATATACAATTGTTCGTTTTTTGTATAATTGATAACGTCGATATTTTCGTTTCCTAATTCGCGCACAATTCCGTGAATTCTAGATCCTTTTACACCAACACATGCTCCAACTGGATCAATTCTGTCATCATAAGAATCAACAGCTACTTTCGCTTTTTCACCAGGAATTCTTGCAACACCTTCAACAGTTATTAAACCGTCAAAAACTTCAGGAATTTCTTGTTCAAATAATTTTGTTAAAAATAAAGGTGATGTTCTTGATAAAATAATTGCAGGCTTGTTTCCTCTTAATTCAACAGATTTTACAACACCTCTTACTGAATCGCCTTTTCTAAAAAAGTCTGAACGGATTTGCTCGCTTTTTGGCAATACAATTTCGTTTCCATCATCGTCCAATAAAATGATAGCGTTATGACGAATATGATGCACTTCTGCAGTGTACAATTCGCCTTCTAAATCTTTAAATTGCTTGAAAATATTGGTACTATCGTGTTCGTAAATTTTTGAAATCAAATTTTGACGCAAAGCCAAAATAGCTCTTCTACCTAATTGAACCAATTTTACTTCTTCAGATACGTCTTCACCAATTTCAAAATCGGGTTCAATTTTACGAGCTTCACTCAGTTCTATTTCTTCATTATCATCTTCAGACATTCCGTCTGCAACTACCACTCGATTTCTCCAAATTTCTAAATCTCCTTTATCAGGATTAATAATGATGTCAAAGTTATCATCAGAGCCAAACTTTCGTTTTAAAGCCGCTCTAAAAACTTCTTCTAAAATAGACATCAATGTTACTCTGTCTATACTTTTGTTATCTTTAAATTCAGAAAACGATTCAATTAACGCTATATTTTCCATTACCTTATTTTCTTAAAATACAATCTTCACTTTTGCTTCTTTGATATTTTTATACTCAATTGTGGCTGTTTGTTCAACAGTCATTTTTCCTTTTCCTTCCAATTTTGGCACTCTTGCATCCCAAACTAACACAATATTTTCTTCATTTACAGCAACTAAAGTTCCTTCTATCTCTTCTTCGCTTACTGTTTTTACATTCAATATTCTATTGATGTTCTTTATATATTGTCTTTGTAGTTTTATGGGTCTTGATATATCTGGAGTTGAAACTTCTAATGCGAAATCTTCAGCTTCTCTATCCAAATTGTGCTCAACGTTTCTACTAATTCTGATACATTCGCTCAAAGGCACACCTTCATCACCATCAACAACTACTTTGATTTTATTAGCTTCGGAAATTGAAAGATCCACTAAATATAGTGTTTCATTTTCTGCTAATGCCTCATCAACTAAATATCTTACTTTGGCTTGATCCATTATTACTTTTTACTAAATACTACTAAAAAAACAATTCCTTTAGATATAAAAAGAGGGGACTTTAAGTCCCCTTCATTTTCAATTTTCCTTATTTTTTCGGTGCAAATATACTAAATGTTTATGATTTACCAAACGGATTGTAATCCAAATCTTTTTTGTAAATTTCAAAACGCAATTCAGTTTTATAAAAACCATCAACTATGAAGAGAATTTTAGTTCCAATTGATTTTTCAAAATCATCAGAATTTGCTTGTAAAATGGCTGCAAAAATTGCTAAAAAATCCGAAAGTGCTGTGTATCTTTTACATATCATTGAATTGCCTTCTGGCATGGCAGATATGGGTTCTAGAAGCAATTTTAGCATTCCAGAAAGCATGTTGTACTTGCGAAAAATTAGAGAACGAATTATTGATTTTAAAGAGCGGTTTTTCTCAGAAAACCAAGAAGCTCATCACTTGATTCGTTTTCAAAATCCGTATGAAGGAATTTTGGCTTGTGCAGAAAAAATTGATGCAGACCTTATTGTTATGGGTTCTAAAGGTCAATCTGATTTTGAGGAAATTTTAATTGGCTCCAATACTGAAAAAGTAGTCCGAAAATCGACAATACCTGTGCTAGTTGTTAAAAAGGACAATGAACATATTGAATTTAACAATGTTGTTTTTGCATCAAGTTTTAAAAACGAAGACAAAAAAGATGTGTTAAGAAAACTGCTTGAAATTGCCCTAATTTTTGAAAGTACCATTCATTTATTAAAAGTAACAACACCTTCTAATTTTGAAAGCACTTCTGAAGCAACTCAAAAAATCAAAGAATTTGTTGCCGAATTTGATTTGCCAAAACACAGCATTTCTATCTATAATGATGTTACTGTAGAAAAAGGTATTCTCAATTTTTCTCGAGAAATCAATGCTGATTTAATTGCATTGAGTACGCATGGCAGAAGTGGATTATCGCATTTATTCTCTGCAAGTGTTACTAAAAATTTATCAAAAAGCGGTTTAAAACCAATGTTGACGATTCGTGTTTAAGCTGATTTTGATTTCTCTTTTTTAGGATTGTACATTACAATTACTTGCACAACAATTGCTAAAAACACCAATAAATAAATTTCAATTTGTGTAAATAATTCGACAGTATCAATGGCTTTTTGACTGATGGACATTTGTTTTCGCCCTTCATTTAATTGAATTTTGGTTAAGTCGTATAAATTTTCATCAATTTCAAAAAGTAATTTTAAAAGATTGCTTTTATCATTCATTCCATTTTGAACGAATTCGCTTTCTTTTATTTTAAGATTATCAATATTTGCTTTAAATTGATTAAAAACAGTTCGTTCTTCCGAAGTAAGTTTGGTTTCTTCGTATTTATCAATATAAAATTGAATGTTCTTATTTTCTGATTTGTTCGTTTCATCAAAAAAAGTTGCATTTGAGGTAACAATCGCAATCTCTTTCTGTTTGATAGATTTTGCAATTTCAAAAATCAAATCATTGGCAATCAATCTATCCTCATAAATTGAAACTACAGAATCTTTTACTCTGATAAAATTATTTTTATCTAAAAGATTGGTAGTGATGATGAGTACAAAAACCATTAAAATCCCTAAAACCCATTTTACTTTATCGTAAAAATTCATAATTATGTGATTTATACATTTCTTACAAATATAAAAAAAAAGCCACTATTTTCAGATTTGAAAAAGTGGCTTTTAACTTTTATATAAGAGTTTCTCTTTTACAAAATATAATCTGTGTTGATAAAGTTAGATGATTTTGTGTCCAATAATTCTTGTAAAATAGCATTGTTATAAGCAGAATCTTTAGAAGCCACAAAAGTTCGAATTGAGAACGAACGCAAAGCATCATACACACTCAAGGTGGCAACTGCCGAGTCTTTTCGTCCTGTAAAAGGATACACATCTGGACCTCTTTGACATGAACTATTCAAATTTACTCTACAAACTAAATTCACTAACGTATCAATCAAAGGCGCTAATGTTTTTACATCACTTCCAAAAACACTCACTTGTTGACCATAATTTGATTCAGCCATATCATTCAGCGGCTCTTGAATATCTTTGAAAGAAAGCACAGGAATTACTGGCCCAAATTGCTCTTCTTCAAAAACTCGCATGTTTTTAGAAACAGGATATAACACTGCAGGAAAAATATAATTTTCAGTGGTTTTTCCTCCTTTTTCATTGATGATTTTTGCGCCTTTTTTGGTTGCATCATCAATCAATTCTTGAATATACGCTGGTTTTTCTGGTTCTGGTAAAGGCGTTAATTGAACGCCATTTTCCCAAGGATTTCCAAATTTTAAAGCATCTACTTTAGCGGCAAAACGCTTGTTGAATTCAGTAACAATATCCTCATGAACATACACCACTTTTAAGGCTGTACAACGCTGACCGTTGAAAGACGTTGTACCAACAATACATTCGCTTATTGCCAAATCTAAATCGGCATCTGGCAAAACAATTGCAGGATTCTTAGCTTCTAAACCTAATACCAAACGCAATCTGTTTTTATTTGGATGATTTGCCTGAATAGAATTTGCTGATTTGCTATTTCCGATCAAAGCTAAAACATCCACTTTTCCAGTTTCCATAATCGGAGTAGCCAATGTTCTTCCACGACCATAAATAATGTTTACAACTCCTGCTGGAAAGCTGTTTTGAAACGCTTCCATTAAAGGAGACAATAATAAAACGCCGTGTTTTGCTGGTTTAAAAATGGCTGTATTTCCCATAATTAATGCCGGAATCAACAAAGCAAATGTTTCGTTCAAAGGATAATTATAAGGGCCTAAACACAATACAACTCCCAAAGGTCCTCGTCTGATGTGTGCATAAACTCCTGCATTTTTCTCAAACTTGGCAGAAGTTCTGTCCATTTTTTTATAATCTTCAATGGTATCGTAAATGTATTCTACAGTTCTGTCAAACTCTTTTTGTGAATCTGGTAAGGTTTTTCCTATTTCCCACATCAATAGTTTTACGATTTCCTCACGTTTGGTTTTCATTTGCGAAACAAACTTTTCCATGGCTGCAATTCTGTCTGCAACTTTCATTGTTGGCCACAAACCTTGTCCGCGATCATAGGCTTTTTCAGCTGCATGCAGCGCTTCTAAAGCTTCACTTTCGCCTAAATCAGGAACTGTTCCTAATAATGTTGGTTGGTATTCTTTTGTAGAAGAAATGGTTGAAAAAACATTGGCTGTTTTTCCTTTCCATTCTTTTAAAATGCCATCAACTAAATACGTATTTTGATGCAATAAAGCATCAATTTTAAACTCATTAGGAATTTCTTTAAATGTAATTTCCATAAAAAAGATATTGAATTTTAGAAATCAAAGTAACAAAAAATAAGTTCACTTTTTATGATTTAAACTAGAAAAAGCAAGAAAAATCACGAAAAGCATTTCGGGTTTTTGAATTAAAAAAGCATCTTTTACAATGAAAAGATGCTTTTTTAGTTTTAATTATTCGATATAGATTAAACTGTTTTTACTACTTTCATTGCAGTCATGGAAGCTCTTAAAGTTGCTCCAATTTTTTCCACTGGATGATTTCTAATCGCTTTATTTACTGCAATTAATTGTTTGTTATCAACATCATTTTTGGTGGTGAATTTTTTTCCAATCACATCTGTTGAAACGGTTTTCATAAAATCAGCTAACAAAGGTTTACAAGCGTGATCAAACAAATAACAACCATATTCAGCTGTATCAGAAATCACACGATTCATTTCGTATAATTTTTTACGTGCAATTGTATTGGCAATTAACGGAGTTTCGTGCAAAGATTCGTAATACGCAGAGGCATCAATAATTCCAGATTCAGTCATAGATTCGAAGGCTAATTCAACTCCTGCTCTTACAAAAGCAACCAATAAAGTTCCGTGATCAAAATACTCTTGTTCTGAAATTTCTTGAGAAGTAATCGTTTGTTTTTCAAAAGCAGTTTCGCCAGTAGCAGCTCTCCAAGTTAATAAGTTTTTATCATCATTTGCCCAATCTTCCATCATAGTTTTTGAAAAATGACCTGTCATGATATCATCCATATGTTTTTGAAATAATGGACGCATAATGGTTTTTAATTCTTCTGAAAGTTCGAATGCTTTTATTTTTGCAGGATTAGACAAACGATCCATCATGTTTGTGATTCCTCCATGTTTAAGGGCTTCAGTAACTGTTTCCCAACCATATTGAATTAATTTTGCTGCATAACTTGCGTCAATTCCTTCAGCCACCATTTTGTCAAAAGATAAAATGGCACCAGTTTGCAATAATCCACATAAAATGGTTTGTTCACCCATCAAATCCGATTTTACTTCTGCCACAAAAGATGATGCTAACACACCTGCTTTATGGCCTCCAGTGGCAACTGCGTACGCTTTTGCTTGAACCCAACCTTTTTGTTCTGGATCGTTTTCAGGATGCACAGCTATTAAAGTTGGAACTCCAAATCCACGTTTGTATTCTTCACGAACTTCTGATCCTGGACATTTTGGAGCCACCATAATTACGGTTAAATCTTTACGGATTTGCATGCCTTCTTCTACAATATTAAATCCGTGAGAATAACTTAAAGTAGCGCCTTTTTTCATCAAATGCATTACTGAATTCACCACGTTTGTGTGTTGTTTATCAGGAGTTAAATTGATGACCAAATCTGCAGTTGGCAATAATTCTTCATAGGTTCCTACTGTAAATCCGTTTGATGACGCATTTACAAATGAATCTCTTTTTTGATCAATAGCAGCTTGTCTTAACGCATACGAAATATCCAAACCTGAATCTCTCATGTTTAGACCTTGGTTCAAACCTTGTGCGCCACAACCTACAATGACTATTTTTTTTCCTATCAATGCATTTACGCCATCTTCAAATTCTGAAGCGTCCATAAAACGACATTTTCCTAGTTGTTCTAATTTTTCTCTTAAAGTTAATGTGTTGAAATAATTTGACATTTTTTTGGTTTTAATTGTTGTTGAATGCTTGAAGCATTTTTGATATTTTCATTTCGTCTTTGGTTACAGCAATTCTTCCTGAACGAGTGTATTGCATGATGCCAAAAACGGCTAATTTTTCGTATAATTCTTTTAACTCCTCTCTTTTTCCTGATTTTTCTAGGACAAAAAACACTTTGTTTACAGTGACAATTCGTGCATTGCTTTCTTTGATGATATTTTGAATTTGGCGTTCTTCAAACAACAATTCAGATTTTATTTTAAACAAGCCAGAAACTTGATAAATTGTTTCTTCTTCAGTATGAAAAAATGCTTTGATCACCTCCACTTGTTTGTCAATTTGACCGATGATTTTTTTCATCCCAACTTCGTCCATATATACCACAATTGTGAATCTTGACACGCCCTCAATTTCAGATGGAGACGTATTTAAACTCTCAATATTGATGTGTCTTCGTTGGAAAATTGCCGAAATTCGATTGAGCAATCCAATGTTGTTTTCCGTATAAATGGATACTGTATATAATTGTTTTTCTGTGTTCATACTTGTAAGTTCAAGGTTTAAAGATTAAAGCTTCAAAGTTTTTTACCCATCTCTTTATCTTTTTTCTTTTTTCTCTTTTCTTTATTATTTACTCAAGCCTTATATCAGAAACGCTTGCTCCAGAAGGAATCATAGGAAAAACGTTGTCTTCTTTTTCCACACAAACTTCTAGAAAATAGGCTTCTTTACTTGCCATCATTTCTGCCACTGCAGGCGCCAATTCTTCGCGTTTTGTTACTTTTTTACCTTTGATATAATATCCTTCAGCAATTGCTACAAAATTTGGATTTACCATTTCTGTGGAAGCGTATCTTTTATCAAAAAACAATTGTTGCCATTGACGCACCATTCCTAAAAAATCATTGTTCAATACCACAATTTTTACTGCCGCTTTTTGCTGAAAAATGGTTCCCAATTCTTGAATGGTCATTTGATATCCTCCATCACCAGAAATTGAAACTACTTCACGATCAGGAGCTGCCATTTTAGCTCCAATAGCTGCTGGCAATCCAAAACCCATAGTTCCTAATCCACCAGAGGTAATATTGCTTTTTGATTCATTAAATTCAGCATATCTGCAAGCAATCATCTGATGCTGACCAACGTCACTAACAATAGCAGCATTTCCTTTGCTTTGAATATTGATTTCTTTCAACACTTCGCCCATTGTTAAGCCTTCTTTTGTTGGATACAAATCGTGTTTAATAACTTTTTCATATTCGATTTCATACAAATCTTTGAATTTTTGATGCCACTCAGTATGTGAATTTTCATTCAATAAAGGCAACAACATTTCTAAACTCGCTTTTGCATCTCCTAAAACAGCCACATCTGTTTTTACGTTTTTATCAACCTCAGCAGGATCAATTTCAAAGTGAATGATTTTTGCTTGTTTGGCATATGTATTCAAACTTCCAGTAACTCTGTCGTCAAAACGCATTCCAATGGCAATGAGCACATCACATTGATTGGTTAAGATATTTGGTGCATAATTTCCATGCATTCCAACCATTCCCACATTCAAAGGATGAGAAGTTGGAATTGCAGAAGCACCTAAAATTGTCCAAGCTGCAGGAATTCCTGCTTTTTCAACAACGGCTTTCAATTGATTTTCTGCCTTTCCCAAAATAACTCCTTGTCCCCAAACAATGAATGGTTTTTTAGCAGCATTAATGAGTTTTGCAGCTTCTTCAACAGTGGCAATATCCGTTTTTGGAACAGGATTATAACTGCGAACTTTGGTGCATTTTTCATACGAAAAATCGAGTTCACTGAACTGAGCATCCTTTGTAATATCAACCAAAACAGGACCTGGTCTACCACTTTTTGCAATATAAAATGCTTTTGCAAGCACACTTGGAATGTCTTCAGCTTTGGTAACTTGGCAATTCCATTTGGTAATTGGCGTAGAAATTCCCACAATATCAGTTTCTTGAAAAGCATCACTTCCTAACAAATGAGAAGCCACTTGACCTGTGATACAAACCATTGGCGTAGAATCGATTTGCGCATCTGCAATTCCAGTAATTAAATTGGTTGCTCCTGGGCCAGAAGTTGCAATGGCAACTCCTACTTTTCCAGAAATACGTGCATAACCTTGAGCAGCATGTGTAGCTCCTTGTTCATGACGTGTTAACACATGATGAATTTTATCTTGGTATTTATACAATTCGTCATATACTGGCATAATTGCACCTCCAGGATATCCGTAAATGATATCTACACCCTCTTCAATCAAACATCGTACGATTGCTTCACTTCCAGAAATACGTTCTGTAACTTTGGTCGTGTTTTTTGTTTTTGTTATGGTTTGTGTTTCCATATTTTATTTTTTGATTAGAGAAGAAAGAAAAGAGCGCAAAGACTTTTGTCTCGTATAATTTCTATTTTCTTTTCTCTTGTTTCTTTATTCTTTTTACAAATCAGTCACACATCCTTTGGATGCAGATGCCACTGTTTTTGCGTATTTGTATAATATTCCTTTGGTATGTTTTGGAGCAGGTGCAACCCAAGTTGCTTTTCTTTGAGCCAGTTCTTCATCTGAAAGTAGTACATTTATGGAATTGTCTTCTGCGCTAATTCTGATTTTATCACCTGTTTTAACTAAAGCAATTGCACCACCAGATTGTGCTTCAGGAGTAATATGACCAACAACAAAACCATGTGTTCCTCCAGAAAAACGACCATCTGTAATCAATGCCACTGTTTTTCCTAAACCTGCACCCATAATTAAAGAGGTTGGTTTTAACATTTCTGGCATTCCTGGACCTCCTTTTGGACCTACATAACGAATCACAACTACATCTCCTTTTGAAACTTCTCCGTTTGAAATTCCTGTGTTTGCAGCTTGTTCTCCATCATACACCACCGCTTTTCCTTCAAAAAGCAACCCTTCGTTTCCAGAAATTTTAGCAACAGCACCTTCTGTAGCCAGATTTCCATAAATGATTTGAATATTTCCTGATGATTTTAAAGCCTTATCTTTTGGATAAATCACATCTTGATCTTCAAATTCCATTGCTTCAACATGGGCTAAATTTTCTTCCAATGTTTTTCCTGTAACCGTTAAACAGTCTCCATGCAAATACCCATTGTCTAATAAATATTTCATGATGGCTGGTGTGCCTCCAACACCATGCACGTCTTCCATCAAGTATTTTCCAGATGGTTTTAAATCGGCAATTAAAGGTGTTCTATCAGAAACTCTTTGAAAATCTTCCAATGTAAATTCAATATCAGCAGCATGAGCAATGGCTAAAAAGTGCAATACTGCATTTGTTGATCCACCTAACGCATTTACAATAGCAATCGCGTTTTCTAAGGATTTTTTTGAAATGATATCCAAAGGTTTTAAATCGAGTTCTAATAAATTTTTGATTGCCAACGCAGTACGTTCAGCTTCTGATAATTTATTTGGATTTTCAGCAGGAATTGATGAATTATATGGCAATGCAAAACCCATACATTCTATGGCAGAAG
>JANQTK010000111.1 GCA_030731695.1 Polaribacter sp. | reverse complement strand
GAACCAGATTATTTTTTTAATTTGCTGAATCTCAAACTTTCTCAAAAAGCCGCAAGAAAGATAGGTTTTCCACTTTCTGAAGCATTGATCGAACGTGAAATGATCATTGCTGATGGCACTATGAAAGCATCAGAATTTGCAATACAATATGGAATTGCCATGAATATTGCTGGTGGAACGCATCATGCTTTTTCAAATCGCGGAGAAGCTTTTTGCCTACTCAATGACCAAGCAATTGGCGCAAAATACTTGCAAAATAAAGGTTTAGCAAGTAAAATATTAATAGTTGATTTGGATGTTCATCAAGGAAATGGCACTGCAGAAATCTTTCAAAATGATGACAGTGTTTTTACGTTTTCGATGCATGGAAAAAGCAATTATCCTTTTCTAAAAGAAAAAAGTGACTTGGATATTGCGCTAGAAAACAACACAAATGATGAGACTTATTTGTCAATTTTAAAAGAAACGTTGCCAAAACTCATCAACGAAGAAAATCCTGATTTTATTTATTATTTGTGCGGAGTTGATGTCATTGAATCCGATAAATTAGGAAAACTTTCGCTAACCATTAAGGGTTGCAAAGAGCGAGACAGATTTGTATTGCAAACATGTTTTGATCATAAAATTCCTGTGATGTGTTCTATGGGAGGTGGTTATTCACCAGATATTAAAACGATTGTTGAGGCACATGCCAATACATTTCGTTTGACACAAGAAATTTATTTTTAAAGATGGTACTTTTATTGTTGAAGAAAAGACATTGAAAATAAATTAATGCATTGCCTTCATTTTAAGTCCAATAATTAAAAAAATCTAGTGATAGTGTGGTTTTACATTTAGAACAAACCTATTTCTATTATTTTTTTATAATTTCTATGGGTGTTTCTTCATTAAATTTAGACTTATAAATGATGGTTTCTGGTTTGTAATTAAAAGTAATTTTTCTGTTTTCTTTCCCTTCCAATTCAAATTGAGAATCGTTTTTAACAAACTTAAAATTGATATTATTAACTGCTGTTTTTTCTGTAAAAGTAATTTCGAAAATTCCGTCATTATTTTCATCTGTTAAATCAACTGTTTCTTCCCATTTATTTGGCAAAAAATCCCCTCTAATTCCTA
>JANQTK010000110.1:15589-21029 GCA_030731695.1 Polaribacter sp. | reverse complement strand
CAAGTTATTATTTCAAGTAGAGATCAAGAAGCGTGTGATGAAGTTGCCAAAGAGTTTACCAATTTAGGTTTAAAAGCAGTCGGAATTGCGTGTCATATCGCCAATGAAGAACAACGTAAAAGTTTGGTTGATAGAGTCATTGCCGCTTTTGGTCGCATTGATATTTTGGTAAATAACGCAGCCATCAATCCTGTTTTTGGACCTATTGAAGACGTTGATCCTGCAATTTTTGATAAAATTATGGATGTCAATGTAAAAGCACCTTGGTCATTGTCAAATTTGGTGTTGCCACATTTTAAAGCTCATAACAGCGGAAGCATCATCAATATTGCTTCTGTTGAAGCCTTAACGCCCGGTTTTGGTTTGGGATTGTATTCCACAAGCAAAGCGGCTATTTTAATGTTGACAAAAAATCAAGCAAAAGAATGGGGTCAATATGGGGTAAGAGCCAATGCGATTTGTCCGGGTTTGATTAAAACCAAATTTAGTTCAGCACTTTGGACAAATGAAAAAATGCTCACAAAACTAGAAAAATCCATTCCAAGTGGCAGAATGGGAATGCCCCAAGAAATGGCAGGATTGGCTTGTTTGTTGGCTTCGGATGCAGGAAGTTATATGACAGGTGGAGTGTATACGGCAGATGGGGGCTATATGATTGCTGGCTAAAAATTATCAATTTTAAATTACGAATTACGAATTACGAATGGTCATTTTGACCTTATGGAGAAATCTCACTAAATGAAAAGAAAAAAATGAACTTCAATTACACCCAAAAATCGTTAGAACTTCAACAACAGTTAAGCGCTTTTATTGAAGAGCATATTATTCCAATAGAAGAAGAATACCTTGCTTTTCAAAGTGATTCCCAAAATCTATGGAAACGTTTTCCAAAAATCGAAGCATTAAAACAAAAAGCCAAAGAAGCAGGTTTATTTAACTTATTTCTCCCAAAAGAGTATGGAGAATTAAGTCCGGGATTGACCAACTTAGAGTATGCGCCTTTGGCAGAAATCATGGGTAAAAAAATCTGGATTTCAGAAATTTTTAACTGCTCTGCTCCAGATACAGGAAACATGGAAGTGTTGGCAAAATACGGAAATGAAGCACAAAAAAAACAGTGGTTAACGCCACTTTTAAATGGCGAAATTCGTTCTGCATTTTTAATGACAGAGCCTCAAGTGGCTTCATCAGATGCCACCAATATTGAGACTTCCATTAGTTTAGATGGGGATGAATATGTGATTAACGGACGCAAATGGTGGTCTTCAGGAGGCATGGATCCTTTGTGTAAAATAGCCATTGTGATGGGAAAAACAGATGTTTCTAAACCCAGACATCAGCAACAAAGCATGATTTTAGTCCCTATGGATGCAAAAGGACTCACCATTATTCGGCCACTTTCCGTTTTTGGGTATGTGGATTCTCCTGAAGGGCATGCTGAAATTGTTTTAGACAATGTGAGAGTCCCAAAAGAAAACATCATTTATGGTGAAGGCAAAGGTTTTGAAATTGCGCAAGGACGATTAGGTCCAGGAAGAATTCATCACTGCATGCGATTAATTGGGATGGCGCAATATGCACTAGAAACCATGTGTCAAAGAACAACAGAAAGAGCCACTTTTGGTAAAAAATTCTATGAATATAGCAGCATTCGCCAAGAAATTGCAAAATCGCAATGTGAAATTGAACAAGCACGTTTGCTCACCCTTTCTGCCGCTGATAAAATGGATAAAGTAGGCAACAAAGAAGCCAAAGACATAATTGCCATGATTAAAATTGTAGCACCAACCATGGCACAGCAAGTAATTGATAGGGCTATCCAAATTTTAGGAGGAAAAGGAGTGGGTCAAGATACCTATTTGCCTCATTATTTTGCCATTGCGCGCATGTTGCGATTGGCTGATGGCCCAGATGAGGTGCACCTATACCAATTAGGAAAAAGCTGTATTCAAAAATATGCCCATCAAAAATGAGTTCACAAAACGTTCGAAAAGGAGAGGAGTTGCCCGAAATTCCGTTGAAAAAATATTTATTGAACAATCAATTGATTGCATCTATTGACAGTGAATTATCAGTCACGCAATTTACACACGGATTTTCCAATTTAACCTATTTATTGCAAATCGAAAATCAACAATTTGTACTCAGAAAACCACCAAAAGGAGCCATCAAAAGAGGGCATGATATGAGTCGTGAATTTAAAGTGCAAAGTGCCTTGCAAACATCTTTTTCAAAAGTACCCAACATGCTTGCGAATACCAATGATGAAACGATTCTAGGTAGTGAGTTTTACATCATGGAAAAGGTTGAGGGCATTATCTTAAACTACAAAGAGGCGAAAACTAGAAATATTTCAGCTCACGATTATAAAACCATCGCCAATTCGTGGTTAGATACTTTGGTTGAATTGCATGCCATAGATTATAATGCCATTGGTTTGGGCGATTTAGGAAAACCAGAAGGCTATGTGGCTAGACAAGTTGCCAATTGGGGAAAACAGTATCTCAATGCAAAAACCGATGAATATCCTGAAGCAGAAATCGTGATGCGATGGATGGACGAAAACCAACCTAAAAACTATGATTATTGTTTAATTCACAATGATTATAAGTACGATAATGTGGTTTTTAAAGATGATTCTTGGCAAGAAATTAACGCCGTTTTAGATTGGGAAATGGCCACTTTAGGAGATCCTTTAATGGATTTGGGAACTTCGTTAGGCTATTGGACAGTAGCAACCGATCACGAGTTTGTAAAACAAGGCATTCCATCTCCTACCATTTTTGATGGAAATCCTAAAAGAAGCGAAATAGCCGAAATGTATGCTCAAAAATCAGGAAGAACGATTGAGAATTTAGTGTTTTATTATGCCTTTGGATTGTTTAAAATCGCAGTGATTGCACAACAAATTTATTACCGATATTCCAAAGGATTTACAGCTGATCCACGTTTTGCTAACTTAAACAAGGCATCCGAATTGTGTTGTAAATTGGCTTTAAAAGCCATCAAAACCAATAAAATTGATTAATCCTGCAAGGTATTTTCGAAGAATGAGGATTCCTTGTAGGTATTCATAAATACTAAAATAGATACCTACCTGGTTTGCAAGACTTTGCAGGAAAAATAGAAACGAAACACATACTTACAAGGTTTGTTAAACCTTGCAGGAATGATAAAATAAAGAATATGGATTTTAAAAACAAAATAGTCATTATTACAGGAGCAGGTTCAGGCATTGGAAAAGCCTGTGCTTTGCGATTTGCAGGACAAGGTGCCACCGTAATTGTTGCAGACATTAATGTAGAAAATGCGCAAAAAGTAGCGGATGAAATTGTAACAAATCAAGGCAATGCGCGTCCAATAAAAGCAAACGTTGCAAAGTTTGAGGATGTTGAAAAATTAATAAATAAAACAGTGTCAGAATTTGGTAAAATTGATGTTTTGGTAAATAATGCCGGAATTGGGCCTAGTTATTTAAAAACCCACGAAGCCACTTTACGTGATTGGGATCGTGTGATTGCTGTAAATCAAACTGGAGTTTTTTACGGAATGAAATTGGCATTGCAGCAGTTTTTAACCCAAGGGTATGGAAATATTGTGAATATTGCATCATTAGCGGGTTTAAAAGCGTCACCTAATAATATTAGTTATAGCGCTAGTAAATTTGCAGTTGTTGGCATGACCAAATCAGCAGCAATGGAGTATGCCACTAAAAATATCAGAATCAATGCGGTGTGTCCTGGTTATACAGAGTCTGCTTTATTGAATCAATTACTAGACGCAAAACCTGAAATGGATGCAATTTTAAAAAGTGTGATCCCAATGAAACGTTTCGGAAAATCAGATGAAATTGCAGAAGCTGTCCTTTGGTTGGCGTCAGACAAGACTCAATTTATCACTGGTCAAACCATCACGTTAGATGGTGGCACATCATTGTAAATTGTAAACTATAATCCGTAAATTTGTAAAATAAAATCAAAAAACTAAAACTAGAAATTATGAAAAAATGGCTTATCCCTGTAATTATTATTGTTGTTGTCATATTTGGCGTATACAGTTGGGCAAAAGGATTTAACAATACCGCTGTTGTTTTGCAAGAAGACGCAAAAACAACTTGGTCTAATGTAGAAAGTGCGTATCAACGAAGAAACGACCTTATTGGAAATTTGGTAAAAACGGTACAAGGTGCTGCTGATTTTGAAAAAGAAACCCTAACTCAGGTAATAGAAGCACGTTCAAAAGCAACATCAACAACCATTGATGCCAACAATTTAACACCCGAAAATATGGCACAATTCCAACAAGCACAAACGGGTTTGAGTGGAGCGTTGTCTAAATTATTATTGGTGGTGGAACGTTATCCTGATTTAAAAGCGAATGCTAACTTTTTAGAATTGCAAAGTCAGTTAGAAGGTACAGAAAACCGAATTAATGTTGCAAGAGATCGTTTTAACGAAGGCGTAAATAATTATAACAAGCACATCAAAGTATTTCCAAACTCTATGTTAGCAGGTATGTTTAATTTTGATGAAATGAGCCGTTACAAATCAAATCCAGGTTCTGAAAATGCACCCGATGTAAACTTTGATTTCAATAAGAAAAAAGAATAAATGTCAAAAGTTGAAGACTTTTTAACACCTAATGACGAGCAAGAAATTGTTGATGCCATAAAAAAAGCTGAGAAAAACACCTCTGGTGAAATTCGCGTTCATATTGAAGCTAGTACTACTCTTGATCATTATGAACGCGCATTAGAGGTGTTTCATCTCTTAGAAATGAATACGACAAAAGACCAAAATGGCGTCTTGATTTATGTGGCTGTCCACGATCATAAATTTGTGATTTGTGGCGACAAAGGCATTAATGAAGCAGTGCCCAACGATTTTTGGAATACGACCAAAGAAATCATGCAAGCACATTTCAAAAAAGGCTATTTTAAACAAGGATTGATTGACGGAATCCTCAAAGCAGGCGAAGAATTAAAAGCCCATTTTCCTTGGCAAGTAGATGATGAAAACGAACTTTCTAATCAAATTTCTAAAGGATGATGAACGTTTTTCGCTTTAGGATTTCCGCTTTTCGCAAATGGCTTTTTTTTATAGGATTCATCCTTTGTTTCCAAACACTGTTTTCTCAAGGATATACAATTCCGGAGAAACCATCGTTTCAAACCAGTGTGTATGACTATGTCAACTTACTAACCAAAGAACAAAAATCCAGTTTAGAAAACAAATTGGTTCGGTATTCTGATACTACGTCTACGCAAATCGTAGTGGCAATTATAGCCTCAACAAAAGGAGAAAACATTGCCTATTTAGCTGCAAATTGGGGCGAAAAATGGGGAATTGGAGATGCTGCAAAAGACAACGGAATATTAGTTTTATTGGCAAAAGATGACCGAAAAATCACCATTCAGTCTGGAAAAGGTGTTGAAGAATTT
>JANQTK010000110.1:8828-15489 GCA_030731695.1 Polaribacter sp. | reverse complement strand
TCAGGCGGTTCTTTTGGCGGAGGTGGCTTTGGTGGCGGTTTTGGAGGTGGAAGTTTTGGTGGAGGTGGTGCCTCTGGGGGATGGTAAATTGAATGAGAAAAATCAGCATTTTTTTAAGTTTTTTAATCCTACTCAGTTGTCAAAAAGATGAAAACTTTGGCAAACTTACCTTGTTGGCTTCCTTGCCAAGCGTCTTAAACGAAGTTTCTGGGAATGAAAAAATGGGCAATAGTCCTCTTATTTGGATGCTTAATGACAGTGGCAATGCTTCAAAAATTTACGGTGTATCAAAAAAAGGGAATATAAAAAAAGAAGTTAGCATTGATGCCCAAAACCATGATTGGGAAGACATCACGAGCGATGAAAATGGCAATTTATATATTGGGGATTTTGGAAATAATCGCAACAAACGAAAAAATTTACGGATTTTAAAAGTTTCGGGTAAAGAGTTGAAAAAGAGCAAAGCCAGTGTTGAAATTATCGAATTTCAATATGAAAATCAACAAGAATTCCCGCCTAAAAAAGAACACCTATTTTTTGATGCAGAAGCCTTTTTTTATTTTAAAAACTATTTATACATATTTACCAAAAGCAGGGTAAAAGACAAGTACGGACAAACCTTTATGTATCAAATACCTTCAGAACCAGGCAAGCACACAGCCAAATTGGTAGGCGAATTTTACAACGGAAACAGCAGTTATTCTTGGATTACCGGGGCTGATATTTCGGAAGACGGAAAAAAAGTAGCCTTACTTTCCGAAAAAAACATCATGATTTTTACCGATTTTAAAGACGATGCTTTTTTGTCAGGTACAGTACAAACAATACTGTTTAAACACGTATCACAAAAAGAAGGGATTTGCTTTAAAGACAATAACACCCTTTACATTACTGATGAACAAACTCTTTTTCGAGGTCGTAATTTGTATGAGTTTTCGATAAAATAATAAAAACAGCCACTTCAGTTTATTCTTTAAAGCTGTCAATCCTAACTTTGTAAACTTGTTTTTGATTTTCAGGTTTTCGACAACATAAAAAGGTAATAAATAAGAATCCTTCAATAATTTGTATTTTTTTGAGCGAACTAAAATCAGGGTTTTTGTTTGTAGAATCAGATAAAAAATAGTTATCTTCAAAAACTGCTAAACCACATATATATATTAAAATAAGAATTCAACAAATCTCTCAGAAATGTTAAAATCAAAGTTTATTTAAAATTAATCTAAATAATATTTGCGTAATAAAAGATCTGCTTTTACCTTTGCAATCAAGAATTAATCTAAATAAATTTTAATGAAATACCTTTATGCCCTTTTCGCTTTTGGATGCTGTTTTTATACACAAGCACAAAATCAGAATTTTATCGTAAACGATACGATTGTAAGATTAGACACCGTAGTAGTATCTTCCTTAAGGATGAGTCCGGAAAGAATGCCCGAAACCAAGAAAAACACCGTTTATTCTGGAAAAAAAAATGAAGTATTAAAACTTTCTTCTTTCAATGCCAATTTGACGACCAATAATGCTCGAGAAGTATTTTCGAGAGTACCAGGGGTAAATATTTGGGAAAACGATGGTTCGGGAGTGCAAATAAATGTTGGAGTTAGAGGTTTAAGTCCCAATAGAAGTTGGGAATTAAATGTTAGACAAAACGGTTTCGATGTATCTGCAGATGTTTTTGGCTATCCAGAAGCGTATTATAATCCGCCTTTAGAAGCCGTCGCTAGTATTGAACTGATAAGAGGTGGCGCTGCATTGCAATATGGTCCCCAATTTGGTGGGATGCTAAACTATGTGCTGAAACGCGAAAACACCAAAAAATTCTCTTTTGAAACCCAAAATACCGTTGGTAGTTATAATTTAATGAGTAGCTACAATGCCATTGGTGGAAAATTAGGCAAGTTTTCTTATTATGCCTACAATCATTCCCGAAGTGCAGATGGCTGGAGAGAAAGCAGCCAATATAAAGTTCGAAACTCGCATTTGTTTTTGGAATATGCTTTTACAGAAAACACCAAACTTTCGGCCGAGTATACGAACATGGTTTATGAGTTACAACAAGGAGGTGGTTTAACCGATGCTCAGTTCAATGATAATCCACGTCAGTCGTTAAGAGACCGCAATTGGTTTGGCGTGCCATGGAATGTATTTTCCTTGAACTTTGACACCAAAATTTCAGAACGTTTAACCTCCAACACCAAGTTTTTTGGTTTGGTTGGAGAAAGAAATAGTGTGGGGTTCACTGCTACTCCCAATATTTCAGATGTTATCAATCCGGCAACCAACGAGTATGCCAACCGAAGAGTGGATAGAGATTTCTATGAGAACTTTGGCTTAGAAAACCGAAACTTATTGAACTATACATTAGGAAAGATAGAGAATAATTTGGCATTTGGAGTTCGTTTATACCGTGCAAATACCATCCGTAATCAACAAGGACTTGGCACTACTGATTCAGATTATGATTTGAGTGTGGAAGGCATCTACCCAAGAGCGTTAGATTTTCTCACCAACAATGTAGCTGTCTTTGCCGAAAATCAATTTAAAGTAACCGATAAATTTAGCATCACTCCTGGAGTTCGATACGAATACATCGAAAACACCGGAAGTGGCAGATTTGGTTTGCAATCAGGGAACGAAGTACCGTTTGAAAACAAAAACATTTCTCGAAGCAAGGCTTTATTTGGCTTAGGGTTGGAATATGAGTTTGGTGCTACCAATTTGTATGCGAATATCACCCAAGCATTTCGTCCGGTGTTGTTTTCCGACTTCACTCCACCAGCAGTTACTGATGTAATAGACCCAAACCTTAAAGATGCAGATGGTTATAATGCCGATGTAGGCTATCGTGGGTTCATTAACAATTACATCAATTTTGATGTAAGTTTGTTTTACTTACGTTACAATAACCGCATTGGGGGAGTTCGTCAATTTGTAAACAACGACCCAGCCCAAGGAACATTTTTATATCGAACCAATTTAGGTGAAACCGTAAACCAAGGAATAGAAAGTTTTGTGAATTTTAATGTTGCTCGATTTTTGAACATCAACAACACTTTTGGTAATTTAGAATTATTTGCCACCATGAGTTTTATTGATGCTCGTTACACTGATTTTAGTGTGTTTACAACGAGTGGTACTGCACCAAATGTGCAAATTACAGAAAGCAATTTAAACGGCAATCGCGTAGAAAATTCTCCTAGGTATGTGCATAATTTTGGGTTGGTGTATAGTAAAAATAATTTTTCCTCCACCCTGCAATACCGTACTTCAGGTGGTATTTTTACAGATGCCAACAATACGCAAAACCCTTCTGCTAATGGCGTTACAGGATGGTTAGAAGGCTATGAGGTAATGGATTTTTCTGCAGAATACAAATGGTTGAAGAACTATAATATCAAAGCCGGCATCAACAACCTAACCAACCAAATGTATGCAACTCGAAGAGCTGGAGGGTATCCAGGACCGGGAATATTACCTGGAGAAGGCAGGACCTTTTTTGTATCCATTGGGGCTAAGTTTTAAAAGATAGTTTTATAATGTGCCACTTCATTGTACGGTGGCACATTTTTTTTAACCCTGTTTTGTCATTATGTATTGATTTTGCAATGGTTCATTACATAACGAAGCTTTAAAAGTAAGCACTCAACTTTATCGCATACATTGCCCTTTCTTTTTAGCAAATCATCCGCAATTTAGGGCTGCTATCTTTTCGCTTGCAAAGCTATTTTTACATTATCTTTTGTATGTTGTTAAAAAGGGGTTAAAGACAATTGATAATCACTATACAATTCACAAAAAATATCCTGAAACGATAGCAAGAAATATTCAGTTGGTTGCAAATTGGTGAAAGTGACTATTCTTTTTACTGCCAAGTTTGTGAGACCTCGCTTTATAAATAATTTTTTAAGACAAGTACTTTACAAAGAAATAATTGCCGAAATTTTCATCATCGAATTAATTTGCTCACTAGGTATAAACCCTTTCAGCATCAAAAATACACCACACACAATTAAGATGATTCCCATGATTCTTTTTACCCTAAAAACAAGGGCTGGCGTCATTTTGTCTTTCAGTTTTTTGGCTAAGAAGATTTTTCCTAAATCAGTAAGGAAATAGCCTAAAATGATGGTTCCGAAATAAGAAAAAATAGCATTTCTACTCATGTCTAATGACGGGCCAATCACCAAAACTGCTCCCAGCCAAAATGTCAAAACACCAATATTGATAAAATTTAAAAAATAGCCTTTTAAGAAAAGTTTCAAGTAATTATTTTTGATGGGGATGTTTACCAATTCTTCGCTTTCTTCTACTTGTTTTTTGTTTTCTTTGTCAAAATAGGTAATCAAACCGTAAATGATCAGCACCATTCCCCCAATAAAAAACAATCTAGGGTCGTCTTTTATTTTTTCTAGTAAGGACCTACTGCCATAATAGGCCAATAAAATGAAACTAATATCCCCTAAAATAACCCCCAAATCAAAAACAATGGCAGCTCTTGCGCCTTTTAAAATACTGGTTTGAATCAGCATAAAAAAAACAGGTCCTATCATGAAAGCCATGAAGAAGCCAATGAGAAGCGCATTTTTAATATCAAAAAAACTCATAGAGCGTAAAAATACAAAATTTTATACGTCATCAAAGTCAATAGTTATTTTTGAGGTTGTTGGATGTGCTTGACAGGTTAAAATAAATCCTTCTGCCACTTCGCTGTCCGTTAAAATCGAATTTTTCGTCATCACTGCTTTTCCTTCAGTAACTTTTGCCAAACACGAACTGCAAACCCCACCTTGACAAGAATAAGGCGCATCTACATGATGGCGCAAAGCAGCAGCCAAAATGTTGTCTGTTTGTGTCATGGTAAACGTTGTTTCATCACTGTCTAAAAGAATCGTAATTTCAGTAGTTCCGTCTTTTATTTTTGAGGCTTCCTCTTCGTTAACTGAAGTGGTAAATAGTTCAAAATGAATATTTTCTGCTGAAAAACCTCCTTCTTTTAAGGTGTCAGAAACCGTATGAATCATTTCTTCAGGGCCACATAAATAAGCACTATCAAAAGTGGTGTCTTTGTATTTGTTTTTGATGAAAAAGTTGGTAAAAGCTTTGTCTATTCTGCCAAACAAGGCATTTTCTTGACGTTCTCTACTGCAAATAAATTCCAACTGAAAGTTGGCATACTGTTTTTTTAGCTGCAATAACTCGTCATAAAACATGGTTTCTGCAACCGTTCTATTTCCGTAAACGAGTGTAAAAGTAGCACTTGCTTCATTTTCCAAGACCGTTTTTAACATCGATAAAATCGGCGTAATACCACTACCAGCAGCAAAAGCAATGTAGTTTTTGTTGGGTTGAGGTTGCAATTGAAAACGACCTTCAGGAGCTGAAATTTCGATAGCATCACCCACTTTCAATTCGGAGGTTGCATAGCTAGAAAACACCCCTTTTTCAACAGCTTTGATGGCAACTTTTAGCTCGCCACTTTGTGGAGTGGCACAAATAGAATAGGCTCTTCTGACAATTTCACCATGAATTTCTTTTTGCAAAGTGATGTATTGACCTGCTGTAAATTGAAAAATAGGTCGAAGATTTTCGGGAATGTGGAATAAGACAGAAACCGCAGTTGCGGTTTCTTGTGTAATCTCTTTAATAGTGGTTTTATAAAATGTTGACATTATGAAAATTAAAATTATACCAAGTTGTGTGCAATTAAATATTCAGCAATCTGAATTGTATTTGTTGCAGCACCTTTGCGTAAGTTGTCAGCAACAATCCACAAATTTAAGGTATTTTTTTGAGATTCATCTCTTCTGATTCGCCCAACAAACACTTCGTCTTTGTCGTTCGCAGTGATGGGCATTGGATAAATATGGTTTGCCAAATCATCTTGTACAATAACTCCAGGAGTTTTACTTAATATGTGACGTACTTCAGCCAAATCAAAATCATTTTCGAATTGCACATTTACAGCTTCAGAATGCCCACCTGCAGTTGGAATTCGAACAGCAGTAGCAGTAACTGAAAAAGAATCATCGCGTAAAATCTTTTTAGGTTCTTTTACCAATTTCATTTCTTCTTTGGTATAGCCGTTTTCTAAAAAAACATCGCATTGAGGAATGGCATTTCTGCCAATTTTATAATGATAGGCCATTTCGCCATCTATACCCGCCTCTTCATTTGCCAATTGTTGCACCGCTTTTACACCAGTTCCAGAAACAGATTGATAGGTAGAAATCACCACGCGTTTCATGTTGTATTTGCTGTGCAAAGGCGCTAAAACCATCACCAATTGAATGGTTGAGCAATTCGGATTTGCAATGATATAATCGTCTTTGGTCAATACATCTCCATTGATTTCTGGAACGACCAATTTTTTGTCAGGATCCATTCTCCAAGCAGAGGAATTGTCAATTACTTTTGTGCCCACTGCTGCAAATTTTGGCGCCCATAACAAAGAGGTTTCACCACCCGCAGAAAACAGCGCGATTTCAGGTTTCATGGCAACAGCTTGTTCAAGCGTTACAATGGTATATTCTTTTCCTTTGTAAGTTAGTTTTTTTCCAGCAGATTTTTCGGATGCTACAGGAATTAATTCTGTGATCGGTAAATTGCGTTCTTCTAGAACTCTTAACATAACTGTGCCAACCATTCCTGTGGCACCAAC
>JANQTK010000110.1:3937-8728 GCA_030731695.1 Polaribacter sp. | reverse complement strand
TGCGTTCTTCTAGAACTCTTAACATAACTGTGCCAACCATTCCTGTGGCACCAACTACAGCTATTTTCATCGAATTAAATTTTGTAAATTTTATGCAAAGATGTTAAAAAAAGCACGAATTAAATGACATGAAATGGTTTAAATACACGAAAGTTTAAAATTATAGCAACTACATTTCTGCTGTTTAAAATTAAACGATGTACTTAATTTGGTGCATACATTACTTCTTTAAAACCTTGCCATTTTATAGGATCTTGCTGAATGGAATAGTGTACGGAGTTTTTAAAAATGGTAGTAAGGTATCCAATACCACCACCAATAGCTGTGGTTATGGGTGTTATGATGATAAAAGCCAACGCTTGCCAACCATCATCATTTGCAGTAGACTGTGTAATTCCATAAAGAGAGTAACCAGCACCTGCCAATCCACCAATTAAAATATTATGGCCATTGGTTCTTTTTGTTTTTAAATACGCAATTTCATTGGATGGAATCGTAACTGATGTACTCCCTTTTTTTAAAACAAGGGCATTGTCAGTAACCTCAATAATTCGTCCTTTGGCAATTTTTTCACCGTCATTATTGTAAACTCTCACAAAGGTTTTGGATTTTTTTGGAAGTGCTTGAGCAGAAAGTTGTACACATAAAAATAGGGCAGCAGCAAGAAATAGGTATTTCATAAGTTGATGTTAAAGTTTAATTGAATAGTTTTTTAAATCTTAAAAAAGGAAAAGATGCTAAACTTTAACTCTCGGAAGTTGTTGGGCAAGGTATCTATTTTTTTTGAATGAAACGATTGTACTATAAAAAAGACTCCAAAATTGGGAGTCTTTTAAAAAATACAGTATGTAAAGGTTCTTAGATTTTTACCCAACCATGCTCAATTCTCGGAGCTTTAATTTTTCTGATTTCAGGATGGATACCTTCATCAATATTGAAGTGATAAATGCAATGACAAACAAGCCTGCAAAAATCAGTAAAGTTGTATCAAGAGAGCCTGTTTTTTCGCTAACTACATCATAAATGGTAGGCCCAACAACACCTGCTAAAGCCCAAGCAGCTAACACAAATCCGTGGATTGCGCCCAATTGTTTCGTGCCAAATAAGTCTCCTAAAAAGGCGGGTAAAGTTGCAAAACCACCACCATACATGGTAATTACTGTAAAAAGCACCAATAAAAAGATACTTTCTACACCGATTTTAGGAAGGAAATAGAATGCTAAAATTTGGAACGCAAAAAACAATATATAGGTATTGGCTCTTCCTAAATAATCAGACAGTGTTGACCATAAAAGTCTGCCTAAACCATTAAAAACTCCAATAAAACCAACAATTGTTGCAGCTTGCATGGACGTATAATTTAGTTTTTCTTGCATCATGGGACTTGCTGCAGAGATGATGGCAATGCCGCAAGAAATATTGATAAACATCATGATCCAGATATAGTAAAAACGTTCAGATTTTAATGCTTCATTAGCTGTAACATTCGAAATATCTTCTTTAATCGCATTTTTTGCATCCGAGTCAAATCCTTCAGGAAAATAACCAACAGGAGGTCTTTCAATATAACTAGCGGATGTTAAAATGATAATTGTATAAATGGTACCTAAAATATAAAAGGTATTGGAAACGCCTACAGTATCAAATAATTTTGCCATGATTGGGCCAAAAATAAGTGCTGCAAAACCAAATCCCATAATAGCCATTCCTGTAGCCAAACCTCTTCTGTCTGGAAACCATTTTACGAGCGTACTAACAGGGGTAATATAACCAATTCCCAAACCAATTCCTCCAATAACGCCATAACATGCATAAAACAGCCACAAAGAACCAACCTGAACTGCCAAACCTGATCCTAAAATCCCCACACCATATAAAATTCCTGCAGTGATTCCACTTTTTTTAGGTCCTACTTTTTCAACCCACTTTCCTAAAAAAGCAGCAGACAATCCTAGCAATAAAATAGCAATTTTAAACGCCCATTTTACAGTACTACCCTCTACTTCAAAAATATCTTTTACAGGATTTGTCATTACAGAATAGGCGTATACTGAGCCAATTGAAATGTGAATACCTACTGCAGAAGCAGCAATTAACCATCTGTTTTTTAGTTTTTGTGCACTCATAATTAATTAATTTTTACTTTTTTAAAGTAGTTTTCTAAAATTGCTTTTGCGGTTTGCAACTCTTCTGGAGTGTTTTCTCTGGCGTCTTTTAACTCATATTCCCACCCTAAAGCTTCCCATTTATGGATGCCTAATTTGTGATATGGCTGAATTTCTAGTTGCTCAATAGTGGTAAAATCTTTGAAATAGTTGCCTAATTGATGAAGTAGTTCAGGATTGCTTGTGATTTCGGGAATCAATACATAACGCAACCACATTTTTTTTCCAGAAGCTTCTCTATATTTAGCCAAGTTAAAAGCGGTTTCATTGTTTTTTTGCCCCGTAATTTGTTGGTATCCTTCTTCAGTCATGTGTTTGATATCCAACATCACCAAGTCTGCGTACGTATCTAACAATTCCATCACAGGATGGTTTAAAATACGACCATTGGTATCTATGTTTGTGTGAATATCTTCTTCTTTTAATCGCTTAAAAAAGTGAACTAAATTGTGAGCTTGCAGCAAAGGTTCGCCTCCAGAAACAGTAACACCTCCAGTTTCTCCAAAGTAGGATTTCATTCTGATGGCTTTTTGTACCAAAGCTTCAATCTCCATATCTTCACCACCTTGCGTATCAATCGTATCAGGATTATGGCAATACAAACATTTTAATTTGCATCCTTGTAAAAAAACCACCATTCGTATTCCTGGACCATCATGGGTTCCAAAAGATTCAATGGAATGAACTCGTAATATGTTTTCTGCTGTTTTGATAGGAAGTAGTTTTTCTGATGATAAAAAGGATTCAAAAAATAGGTTTGTTTTAATGAAGACGATACAGCGCTTTTGAAGGCGAAAGTCCTATTTTTTGAATCCTTAACTTAACTAATTACAATTTATAAAGACTCGTGAAATGATCTTGAAATCACTTCCATTTGTTGTTCTTTGGTTAATCTTATAAAATTAACTGCGTATCCAGAAACTCTGATGGTTAACTGCGGATGATTTTCAGGATGGTTCATGGCATCAATCAAGGTTTCTTTGTCAAAAACATTGACATTTAAATGCTGTGCACCATGCTCAAAATAACCAGTTAAAGTGTTTACTAAATTATCTATTTGCTCTTCTTTGGTGGCTCCTAATGATTTAGGAACAATCGAAAACGTATTTGAAATTCCGTCTAAAGAGTCTCTATAATCAATTTTTGATACCGAATTTAATGAGGCAATAGCACCATTTGTATCTCTACCATGCATTGGATTTGCACCTGGGGCAAAAGGAACACCATAAGCTCTACCATCAGGAGTTGCACCTGTTTTTTTACCATAAACAACGTTAGATGTGATTGTTAGCACAGACATGGTTGGTTCAGCATTTTTGTAAACACCTAATTTTTTTAATTCTTCATTAAATGCTTTCACTGCATTTTTTGCAAAATAGTCAACACGATCATCGTCATTTCCATACTTAGGGAAATTGCCTTCGATCTTGAAATCTACCGTCAATCCATCTTCATTAAAAATAGGTGTTACTTTTGCATATTTGATAGCAGATAAAGAATCCGCAACGATTGATAAACCAGCAATTCCGTATGCAATATTGATATCAGGATTCGTATCAATCAATGCCATTTGCGCTTTTTCATAATAATATTTATCATGCATATAATGAATGATGTTCATGGCGTCATTGTACACTTGCGCTACTTTTTTCATAGCGATGGAAAAGTTTGCCATTACCGTATCAAAATCTAAAACGCCTTGTAGAGGTGCAATTCCGTCAACAATTTTTGTTCCGGTAATTTCGCATCTACCACCATTGATGGCTAATAACAGCGTTTTTGCCAAGTTGGTTCGTGCGCCAAAAAACTGAATTTGTTTTCCTATTTCTTGGTATGAAACACAACAAGCAATTCCGTAATCGTCAGAACCTCTAAGAGTACGCATCAACACATCGTTTTCAAATTGAATTGAAGAAGTGTCAATAGCTACTTTTGAACAGAATTTTTTAAAGTTTGTTGGTAAATAAGGCGACCATAAAACCGTAATGTTTGGTTCTGGTGATGGGCCTAAATTGTACAATGTATGTAAAAAACGGAAAGAAGTTTTGGTTACTTTTGTTCTTCCATCATTCAACATTCCGCCAATGGCTTCAGTTACCCACGTTGGATCGCCAGCAAAAATTTCATCATAAGCAGCCATTCTAAGGTGACGCACCATTCGTAGTTTCATCACAAATTGATCAATATATTCTTGTGCTTCCACCTCTGAAATCAATCCAGCTTGTAAATCTCTTTCAATATAAATATCTAAGAACGTTGATACGTTCCCCAAAGACATGGCAGCGCCATCTTGTTCTTTTACAGCTGCTAAATACGCCATGTAGGTCCATTGAACAGCTTCTTGCGCATTTTCTGCAGGACGATTTAGTTCTAAATTGTAATGTTTTCCCATTACAATCATATCTTTTAAGGCTTTGATTTGTTCGGCAACTTCTTCACGTAAACGTATAACAGCATCTGTCATTGGCCCTTTAATATCAGCTAAATCTTGTTTTTTAGCTTTGATTAAAAAGTCGATTCCGTACAAAGCAATTCTTCTGTAATCACCAATGATTCTTCCACGCGCATAATTATCTGGCAATCCTGTTAAAAATCCTAAAGATCTAAATAGTTTAATTTCAGAATT
>JANQTK010000110.1:0-3837 GCA_030731695.1 Polaribacter sp. | reverse complement strand
TATCTGGCAATCCTGTTAAAAATCCTAAAGATCTAAATAGTTTAATTTCAGAATTATATGCATCAAAAACGCCGTCATTGTGTGTTTTTACATATTTTGAAAACAAGGTGTTTATTTCATCACTTGGTTTAAAACCATGTTCTTCCAATGCTTTTTCAACCACTTTATAGCCTCCAAAAGGTTTCATCGCTCTTTTTAAAAGTTTGTCTGTTTGTAGACCAACAATCACCTCGTTTTCTTGGTCAATATACCCAGCTTTAAAATTTGCGATACCAGAAATGGTTTCAGTATCCACAGAATGAACACCATTATTTTCTCTTTCAACTTTGGTGAATTCTTTACAAATTTCCCAAAGTTTATTCGTTCTTTTACTTGGTCCAACCAAAAATTCATCTGTCCCGTAATATGGAATGATGTTTTTTAAAACAAAATCTCGAACGTTGATAGTGGTGTTCCAAATTCCTTTTTTAAATGGTGCTTTTTTTGGTTTTTCTAAGATGATTTCCTCTAAATCCATATTGTATATATTAATAGTTTGTATTTCTCAATTTATGATACAAAATTACCTTCCCAACAATTTTAAAAACATGATAAATGTTAGGTTTTGGGTATTTATTTAAGAAAACGTTGTAGTTGTTTTTAGTTGAATATCAAGGGAATAAAATGTTGTTTTTTCAAGAAATCAATTTTATTTATTTAACTACCTTTGCAGAAATATTTTGTTTAACAGAACCTGAATCAAGTTCAGCTTAAAAATTAGTATAGCATGCAACTGTACAATAAGTTAAGCGCAAAAGAACGCGCTGCATTAATTGATGCTGCTGGTAAAGACCGCATCACCATTTCTTTTTATCAATACCACCAAATAAAAAACCCACAAATTTTTAGAGATAAGTTGTTCTTAGAATGGAACAAGTTGGATGTCTTGGGAAGAATTTATGTGTCTTATGAAGGCATCAATGCACAATTATCTGTTCCGTCAGAAAATATGCACGCTTTAAAAGACCAATTAGATGCCATTGATTTTTTAAAAGACATTCGTTTAAACGTGGCCATAGAGCAAGACAATAAATCGTTTTTAAAGCTCAAGGTAAAAGTAAGAGACAAAATTGTGGCTGATGGTTTGAATGATGATACCTTTGATGTGACCAACAAAGGCGTGCATTTAAATGCCAAAGAGTTTAATGAAATGCTGGCAAATCCTGATACGATTTGTGTAGACATGCGCAATCATTACGAAAGTGAAATTGGACATTTTGAAGGTGCCATTACCCCTGATGTGGATACCTTTCGTGATTCTCTAGACATCATTGAAGAAGACTTAAAAAACCACAAAGAAGATAAAAATTTACTGATGTATTGTACTGGTGGAATTCGTTGCGAAAAAGCCTCAGCCTATTACAAACACAAAGGATTTAAGAATGTTTTTCAACTAGAAGGTGGCATTATCGAATATACGCGACAAGTAAATACCTTGGGAATTGAAAATAAATTTGTAGGAAAAAACTTTGTTTTTGATGACAGACGTGCAGAAAAAATAACAGACGATGTCATTGCTCATTGCCATCAATGTGGAAAACCTGCAGATACACACACCAATTGCGCCAATGAAGCTTGTCATTTATTATTTATTCAATGTGATGAATGTGCTGAGAAAACAGAAAATACTTGTTCAGCAGCTTGTCAAGAAATGATTCATTTGCCCTATGAAACTCAAAAAGAATTGCGCAAAGGAAAACATGCTAGTAACAAGATTTTTAAAAAAGGGCGTAGTGAGGTGTTGAAGTTTAAGAGCTAGACTTTTACAATCGAATAAAACAAAAATCCTGTTTAATAAAAATTAAACAGGAATTTCCCCCAAAATACATTTTTGTCTAAATCAAACAAAAAAGTATACTACCAAGAAGAAAAATACATACAAAACAATAAGAAGTATTTCTAATCTGTATTTCTCGATATTAATTTTTATCTCTCTTTCAAAAATGTTTAGAAAAGTTTCTATTTTATTCTTTGAGTAATCTTTTAAAAACATATGTTCCTTTAATATTTATTTTAACATAATACACGCCACTTGATAATTCTGAAATGGCATATTCATCTTGAGTTTCAAAACTTTTTACCAATTTTCCTAAAGAAGAATAAACAGCTACAGTAGATATTTTTTCTAATGATGAAATCTTGAAAAATTCATTTGCTACATTAGGAAATAGAGATATATTTTTTTCTAATGAAACATTATTTGCGGATAAAGAAGCATCTTGATATTTAAATAATTCAATTCCTGTTGTGCCATTATTTGCTGAAAAAAACAGGATATTATTTGCGGCAATAAAATCAGTTGGATTACTATCTCCATTAGGATTTATATCACTTTCCATAACTGTTCCTGAAGTTGTAAAATCTGTTGACCATAATTCCTGGCCATGAACACCATCATTTGCAGAGAAATATATTTTATCTTCAAACTTATAAAATCCAGCAGGATTGCTACTTCCTGTTGCATGAATATCTATAAACATTTCGGTCGTATTTACTAAATAATTAGAATTTTTTTGCTGCTTATTTGCTCCTGAATAGGTATTGGTTACCCAAATTTCTCTTCCATCAGTTCCATTATCAGCAGCGTAATACAATTTATTTCCATATACAAATAAATCTGAAGGATCACTGTTAGCAACACCAGCATTTATATCAAAAACATTCACAACATTTCCTGTTGAGGTAACTTTAAACAGTTCTCTCCCTAATGTTGCACTTGTTGCTACAAAATATAATTCCCCATTATAAATCGTAAAATTTGATGGATTACTATCTCCATTTGTATTGATATCCTCTACTAATATTGTTCCTGAGGTTGTTCCATCAGTTACCCACAATTCATTTCCAAAATCAGGGTCATTTACATATAATCTTCCATTGGTTGTGAAATACAATTTACCATTGAACATCTGAAAATTTGTTGGATAAGAAGTTTGTGCAGCCGTGCCAAATGACATTACTATATTTGTGCCAGCAGTTGTTCCATTTGTTGACCAAATTTGAGGATTCTGATAGATGTCAGAAGCTACAAAATATAATTTATTTTGATATATAATTTGCGGTTTTACAAATCCATTGTGACTTGCTCCACCAACATCATAAACCAAAATAGGGGAAGTTTCACCATCAATGGAAGTTAATTTATACAATTCATTATTGTTTCCTTGATAATACAATTCATTATTAAACAATATTGCATTCGCATTATTTCCTGAGTTACTTGCATCTACAGGAGCTGTGCCTAGGCTTGTGCCATTTGTTTTATACAAATAACTATAATTGAGTTTATTAACATTAAATAGTAAACTATTTGACCATTTAAAAAAATCTCTTGGATTACCATTAAAATTATTTCCTCCAATATTTGCAACCAATGAAGTGCCATTTGCTGTGCCATCAGTTTTCCACAACTCCATTCTTGTTGTCACATTTTCATAAGCTGCAAAATAAAGTTGACCGTTAAATTCTATTCTATTATTAACATACGTTGGCATACTGTTATTAGTGCCTGGATTAATATCTTTAACCAAACTAACCTGAGCCTGTATTAGTCCCAAACAACATAAACACACAAAAAGTAAAAGTTTTTTCATTATAAATAGTTTTAAATTTATAATGTAAATGTAGATTTGATATGACCTCTCTGTACTACCCAAAAGGGTAGAAATCAAATTTTTAGAGAATTTTCTATGTTTTTTTACAATAAATTTTCCTTGGTAGCTTTTTGCACAGCCTCAACATTTGAATTGACTTGCAATTTGAGATAAATATTTTTTAGATGAAATTTTATCGTGTTTT
>JANQTK010000109.1 GCA_030731695.1 Polaribacter sp. | reverse complement strand
GTATTTTTGGGACTGCAAAGATAATACTCTTTCTATCTTCTAAACAAATGTTTTGGTGAGTTTTTTAAAGAAAAACAATTAAAAAAAACTAGGGATCTTGATATCAGAATATTAGCAAAATAAAAAATACCTATTATTTTTTATTTTTCATTTTAGCAAACATCTTTTTATACTCTTCTACATTAATTTCAGCCTTTTTTTCTGTAATTATTTGCGTAAAATCAAATTTTAATTTTGAGGATTGGTATTGTAATTGATCATTTTGAAAGGCTCTTTGTAATATATCTTCAATTAAAAAATCTTCATTTACAGATTCAGGATGGTATTCTTCCTTCAAAGAAAGTTTAAAAAGATTGGCTGTTGTATTATACCAAAATGCTTTCCAACCACTTCTAAGCTCTTTTATATTATCAAAAGTTGTTTTTCCTGTTTGACGATGTATTAATTTTATCAGGATTCGACCTTCAGTTTTGGTCATCTTTTTTAGCTGATCTGTAAATTCTCCTTCCATATACTCCTGAATCAATTTTATATATTTTCTTTTTTTACTATTAGATTTTATCCTATCTAATCTATTATTCAACGTATCTAATCTTTGTGAAGCCAATCTTGCAAAAGGATACGCCTTGAAAACCTTCGTTTTAAACCACAAATAATAACGAATATCTTCTGTTGACTTGAACCGATGTTTTGGAAATATGGATATTTCATCAAAAACAATTGTCAGGGTATCACCTGGTTTAACAATAATGTATTCTTCTAAATTCTTAGGTAAAGAATCCATTTCTCTTTTTTGAGCAAATCCAAAAAAAGAGTACATATATATAAGTATAAAAATGACTTTTTTCAAAATGTTACGATATTAAATCAATAAATTGTTCTTCAGAAATAATTTCGATTCCTAATTCTTGCGCTTTTTCTAATTTACTTGGCCCCATATTATCACCAGCAATAATAAAGTTTGTCTTTTTTGAAATGGACGAGCTTACTTTACCTCCATTATTTTCTATTGCATTTTTTAATTCGTCTCTTGACATTTGATAAAAAACTCCCGAAACCACAAAAATTTGTCCTTCTAATTTATTTGATTGGTTACCTTGTTGTTTTTCTGAAACTTCAAGTTGCAAACCATATTGTTTTAAACGATTCATTAAATGTATGTTTCCTAAATCAGCTGAAAAATCGATAATACTTTGCGCAATTCTGTCTCCAATTTCATCTACATTTATTAATTCATCAAAAGATGCTGTCATTAAATTATCAATAGATTTAAAATGTTTTGCTAATTTTTTTGCAACGGTTTCCCCAACAAAACGAATTCCTAAAGCAAATAATACTTTTTCAAACGGAATTTCTTTCGATTTTACAATACCTTCAATCATATTTTGTGCTGATTTCTCAGCCATGCGTTCTAAAGGAATAATTTGTTCTACCTTTAAATCATATAAATCTGCATAGTTTTCAATCAAACCTTCTTTGCGCAACAAATCAACAGTTTCAGCTCCTAAACCTTCAATGTTCATGGCTTTTCTACTGATAAAATGTTGAATTCTTCCTGTAATTTGAGGCGCACATCCAAATTCATTAGGGCAATAATGTTTAGCATCGCCTTCAGTTCGTATTAAAGGAGTGTTGCATTCAGGACAATTCGTAGCGTATATTGTTGGAATTGAATTTTGAGGTCTTTTTGAAAAATCAACTGTTATAATCTTTGGAATGATTTCTCCTCCTTTTTCCACAAAAACAGTATCTCCTACTCTAATATCTAACTTTTCAATTTGATCTGCATTGTGCAAAGAAGCTCTTTTTACAGTAGTTCCTGCCAATTGAACTGGTTCTAAATTTGCAACAGGGGTTATTGCACCAGTTCTGCCAACTTGATAGGTAATTTCATTTAAAATTGTAGCAACTTGCTCTGCTTTAAATTTGTATGCAATTGCCCATCTTGGAGATTTAGAGGTGTAACCCAATTCTTCTTGCTGTTGTAAATTATTTACTTTAATAACAACACCATCTGTTTCGTAAGGTAATTCGTGTCTTTTAACATCCCAAAGATTGACAAATTCAAAAACTTCCTCAATAGATTTTGCAAGTTGCATTGTTTGTGGAACTTTAAAACCTGCTTTTCTGGCATTTTGTAAACTCTCAAAATGTGAATTGTGTTTTTTTTCGGATGCAACTACTTGATATAACAAACAATCTAAAGGGCGTTTTGCAACCTCAGCACTGTCTTGTAATTTTAAACTTCCACTTGCTGTGTTTCGCGGATTTCTATATTCTTCTTCACCATTTTCAAAGCGTTCTTGATTCATTTTTTGAAATCCTTCTAAAGGCAAAATAATTTCACCTCTCATTTCAAAATCACTTAAAAAATCAGTGTTCAAATTCAATGGAATAGAACGAATTGTTTTTACATTATTAGTGACATCATCTCCTTGAAAACCATCACCCCTTGTAACTGCTTTTACAAATTTTCCGTTTTCATAAGTTAAATTGATGGAAGCTCCATCGTATTTCAACTCACATGTATATTCAATTTCTGATGTTCCAAGCATTTTTTGAATGCGTTTTTCCCAATCTAACAAATCATCTTTTGAATAGGAATTGTCTAAAGAATACATTCTGTTTTTATGAGTTACTGTCTCAAAATTCTTAGTGACAATCCCTCCTACTCTTTGTGTGGGCGAATTTGCATCAAAAAAATCAGGATTTTCTTTTTCGAGTTTTTCTAATTCTTTGAGTTTTTTATCAAAATCAAAATCAGAAATTGTAGCATTATCCAACACATAATAGTTGTAATTATGGGTATTTAATTCTTCTTTTAGTGAATTTATTTTTTCTTGAATCGTCATATTATTTGCTAAAAACCTTGTTTTTAAACTTTTAAAAACTTATCTTATCAAATCTAAAAAATAGAAAAAATAAGATATGAAATACGCTATAAAAATACATAAAATTTCAACAGTTGATGAACTTCCAAACGCATGGAATTTAGAAGATTTTAAGGCTCTTTTGGAAAAGTTTGATTTTCCTGATGCGCAAAGTACTGATTTAAAAGAATTGCAAGAATTATTATTCATGGCAATCACTGATTATGAGACCAATGAAGCTGCAGCCATCGTTTTAGATTATAAATTATCTGAACATTTAACTGAAGGACAAATTGATCAATTATCACATGAAATGTTGTTGGATAAAGTTTCGGAAGAATACCCAAAAATTGAGTTGCATAAGGACTTATTTAATGTGAATCAGTTATTGTACAAAGCGTATAATGGTAAATTCCATAATACAAAAGCCACAATAGTTGATTTTGAAATTACGCCTTTAACTAATGCTGATGAAGAAATTACCAAAGAAATTGTATTGAAATGTTTTGCTAAAAATTTAGATAGTCATAGTTTAATTCTTCGTTTGTTTAGTGATCAACTCAATGCTGTTGAAGCTTTTGAAGAGGCAAATGACGTTATTTGGGAATTGCACAAAAAAGATACTTCTTATAAAATGATTACTTCGGATTATTGGATAAGTAAAGATGAATTTTTACACCAAGAATTTGAATGTGAAATTGACTTTTTTGAGGAAGATTAATTCATTTATATTACCCTGTTGGGTGTACATATTTTATTAGATATTAAAATAGATTTTTTAGCCACAAATTCACAAATTTTAAGGATTTTATCACAATAATTGTTTTCATCTTTGATGAAAATTCAAATTTACAGGATTCATAGGTATTAAAATCCGTGAATTCGTGGCAAATTACTTTTAAAATTCAATTACACCTAACAGGTTTTATATTAATATTTATTTATAGCTAAAGCCTTATGTAACATAGGTTACACAAGGCTTTTTCATGACATTTATCATAATTTAAGGCTGATTACTTTTCTAATTTTGATGTATAAATTAGTATACATGAAAAATTTAGTCATTTTAGGAGCAGGAACAGCAGGAACAATGATGGCGAATCATTTGGTTTCTAAACTTTCCAAAAAAGAATGGAACATTCACATTGTTGATCAATACAAAACACACTATTATCAACCTGGTTTTTTGTTTTTACCTTTTGATATTTATACAGAAGATCAAGTAAAAAAAGTTGGTGAAAAATTTATTCCAAAAGGAGTTCATTATATTCAACAAAAAATAGAGAAAATAGATGCTGAAAATAATTTAGTTTCTCTAGAAAATGGACCTCTAGCTTATGATCTACTTATCATTGCAACAGGATCAAAAATTGCTCCGGCTGAAGTTGACGGAATGTTAAGCGACGAATGGCATAAATCGGTTTTTGACTTTTATACATATGAAGGTGCTCTTGCTTTAAGAAACAAATTGAGAGATTTTAAAGGCGGAAAATTAGTAGTTCATATTACTGAAATGCCTATTAAATGTCCTGTTGCACCTCTTGAATTTGCTTTTTTAGCGGATTCATATTTTCATAAAAAAGGAATTAGAGACAAAGTAGATATTACTTATGTTACGCCTTTAAGTGGTGCATTTACCAAAGAGTTTTGTTCTAAATCTTTAGGTTATCTTTTAGAAGAAAAAAACATAAAATTGGTAACCGATTTTGCTATTGAACAAGTAGATTTTGAAAACAATAAAATTATTGATTATGCAGAAACCGAAGTTCCGTATGATTTATTGGTGACAGTTCCAACAAATATGGGAGATGAAGTTATTGAACGTTCTGGTTTGGGAGATGACTTAAATTTTGTACCCACTCATCCTAATACCTTACAATCGTTAGATCATGAAAATATTTTTGTAATTGGAGATGCTACCAATGTTCCAGCATCAAAAGCTGGGTCTGTAGCGCATTTTCAAGCAGAAACTTTAACAGATAACATTTTGCTTTACATAAATAACAAACCTTTAAAAGAAGAATTTGATGGACATGCAAACTGTTTTATTGAAACTGGAAATAACAAAGCGTTACTCATTGATTTTAATTACGTGCAAGAACCCGTAACCGGAAACTTTCCATTTGCAATTATTGGCCCTTTAAAATTATTGAAAGAAAGCATTTTTAATCATTGGGGAAAACTCGCCTTTCGATGGATTTATTGGAATGTATTATTAAAAGGAATTCCAATTCCATTTGTATCAAGAAACATGAGCACAGCAGGAAAAAACATTAACAATTAAAACTATATTAAAATGATAAAAACAATAAAACAGGTTGAAATTCAAGTAAACGACGAAGGCTATTTAACTGATTTTTCTCAGTGGACTAAAGAAATTGGAGCAGAAATTGCCAAAGAACATGATATTGAAATGACAGATCAACATTGGGAAGTAATTTCTTGGATTCAAGAAAGAGTTGCTGCAAATGACCCATTATCTGTAAGAGGAATTAAAAAAAGTGGTGTTATCGATATCAAGCAATTTTATGAATTATTTCCTGGTGGACCTTTAAAAGTTTCAACCAAAATTGCTGGAGTACCAAAACCTAAAAGCTGTATTTAAAACATAGAAATCATGGGAAAAACAAAAGTTCGTAAAATGCTTTTTATACTATCAAAAGCAACAATAGAAAACGTATATGCTGCATTCATTATGGCAAATGGTGCACGAATGGAAGGAATAGAATCTGAAATATTTTTTACTTTTTTTGGTTTAGAAGCCATCCAAAAGAAAAAATTAGAACATTTACATGTAGCAACTGTTGGTAACCCTGCCATGCA
>JANQTK010000108.1 GCA_030731695.1 Polaribacter sp. | reverse complement strand
ACAGGCTTTGCCAGTCCTGCAACGCATTACGCAGAACCAAGAATCGATTTAAACGATGTTTTGGTTTCAAATCCGTCAGCTACTTTTTATGTTCGAGTTATTGATAACAGTTTTAGTGAGCTCGCTATTTTTGAAAAAGACGTATTGATTATTGATAAATCGCTCACGCCAAAAAACAATCAATTGGCTGTGATCATTCAAGAGGGTAGTTTCAATATCATCAGAATTGATTCTGATGCTACAAATGAAATCCAATTGTGGGGTGTTATTACGTATATCATCAAACATACTTTATGATTGCTCTTGTAGATTGTAACAGCTTTTATGCTTCATGCGAACAAGTTTTTAGACCCGATTTGTTGGGAAAACCTGTAGTAGTTTTAAGCAATAATGATGGTTGTGTAATTGCTGCTACGAAAGAAGCAAAAGCGTTAACACAAATTCCAATGTTTGAACCTGTGTTTAAAATAAAGCACATTTTAGAGGCAAATAACGTTGCTTGTTTTTCGTCAAATTATACCTTGTATGCTGATATGTCACAACGAGTGATGGAAACTTTGCGAACATTTTCGCCTTTGGTAGAAGAATATAGTATTGACGAAAGTTTTGTGGATGTTTCTCAGTATCCTGAAAATAAGTTGCACGAAATAGCAAATAAAATTAAAGATGCTGTTTTTAAAAACACTGGAATTCCTGTAGGTGTTGGGATTGCCAAAACAAAATCATTGTCAAAAATTGCGAACAAATTTGCTAAGAAAATTCCCGAAAATAAGGGAGTTTATGTAGTAGATTCTGAAGAAAAAAGAATCCATTTATTGACGAAAACTTCTTTGAAAGATGTTTGGGGAATTGGACGAAAACATGCCATCCGAATTTCGAATACAGGCGCCAAAACAGCTCTTGATTTTGCAAACATGCCTTTGCCTTGGGTGCGCAAAGAAATGACAGTTGTGGGCGAACGTTTGTGGCGCGAACTCAATAATCATCCGTGTTTGGAAATGACAGTATTACCAGATATCAAAAAAGGAATTGGCACTGCAAAATCCTTTGGTCAAAAGCTAACAGACTATCATTTGATTGAAGAAGCTACCAGTTATTATGTGGCAGAAGTAGCAGATTTATTGCGTCAACAAGG
>JANQTK010000107.1:3392-5720 GCA_030731695.1 Polaribacter sp. | reverse complement strand
CAAGAAATTATTGATGCTAGAACAATAATGTTACTTCAATATCTTAAAATTGAAGGGATTATGTAAATTTTGACATCATTTTTATTTTTAAATAATTCCTTGGATATATTTTCCTTGGTAAATATATTTTAATTTTGTAAATTTGCATCATAAAATAATTAAAAATGAAAAAAATACTAGCATTTGCAGGAAGTACAAGCTCAACATCTATCAATAAAAAATTAGCAACCTTTGCTGCAGAAAATTTAGAAAAAACCCAGTTTGATATTATTGATTTGCGCGATTTTACAATGCCAATTTACAGTTTTGATGAAGAGCAAAAAGGTTTTCCTGAGGATGCAAAGAAATTCACAGCATTGCTTGATAATTATGACGGATTTATTCTTTCCCTAGCAGAACACAATGGTTCTTATGCAGCAGCTTTTAAGAATATTTATGACTGGAGTTCAAGAATTCAAAACAAGGTTTTCAGAGACAAACCATTATTATTAATGGCAACTTCGCCCGGACCAAGAGGAGGTTTGTCTGTTTTAGAAGCAGGAGCTGATCGTTTTTCAAGAATGGGAGCAACACAAGTAATTTCTTTTTCTTTACCGAGTTTTGGTGATAATTTTAAAGAAGGTAAAATCGTAAACGAATCATTATTTGCATCGTTAAAAGAAAAAATCACCGAATTTGAAAATGCGGTAAATCAGTAATCTATGAAAATTGTTTTATATGGTAAACAAGGTCATGCGTATACTGTTGCATTTAAGAATTTTTTAAATTCAACTGACCAGCCTTATGTTTACAAAGATGTTTCTAAAGATATTGACGCTAAAGAACATAGTAAGAAATTGTATAATGGTGTCGTTAAATATCCAACCTTATTTGTTGATGATCAAGTGTATTTAACGCCAACCACAGAGGAATTTAACAAAATCATGCAAGATTTAAAATTAAGAGCTTAATCATGGGAGATATTTCAAAAGACATTAAATCGAGTTTTAAAAACAGCAAAGTGAAGGCGTTAATCAATATCAAATACACCTCGAATTGGTTGAGTAGTAAAGAAAATGATTTTTTTAAACCCTATGGAATTTCGCCTCAACAATACAATATTTTGCGCATTTTACGAGGTGCAAAAGACCGTGTAAAAGTACAAATCGTAAAAGATAGAATGATCGAACGTTCGCCAAATGCCACTCGTTTGATGGATAAATTGTGTGATAAAAAACTTATTGATAGAACTCGATGTGAAGAGGATAGAAGAGTGGTGTATGTTAAAATTTCTGAGCTAGGACTTGAAATGTTAACTATCATTGATGATACTAAAAGCATCTCTTTTTTAGAAAAATTAACGGAAGAAGAAGCGACAACTTTGAGTAATTTGTTAGATAAAATTCGATAAAAAAAATTAAAAAAATAGTTTCCAAGGAAATTATTTCAATTGTAAAAAAAATGAAAATATTAAAAACCATTCAGCATATAGTTCCAAGTCCATTTGTAAATATGGGACCTATAAAATTGCGTCAACCTTTGCCAATTGAAGGTTTAGAAAATGTGGATCCCTTTTTACTATTACACCATTATGGACCTTATGCAATTTCAGAATTTAACAACCCTTTTGATTTGGGGCCTCATCCTCACAGAGGTTTTGAACCCATCACCTTAATATTTAAGGGAGAGCAATTTCACAGAGATTCATTGGGAAATGAAATGGTTGTAAAAGCAGGTGGCGTTCAATGGACAACTGCAGGACGTGGAATCATTCACGCAGAAGCACCAACCAAAGAATTTGTAAAAAAAGGGGGTGATTTAGAGGGAATTCAGTTGTGGTTAAATTTACCAGCGAAAGACAAAATGATGGCTCCAAATTATCAACATTTAGAATATGAGCAAATTCCGAAAGTTTTTTCGGAAGATAAAAAAGTACAATTAAACATTGTTGCAGGACATCAATCAGAAGAAATAGGTTTGATTAAAACGCAAACTGAAGTCAATGTTTTTACTGCAATTGCTGATGAAAATGGAATAATGACTATAGATATTCCTCAAAATCATCAATCACTTATTTATTTGTTAGAAGGTGAAATCATTGTAAATGATTTAGAGGTTTTAAAAAAAGGAGAAAACCAAATGATAACTTTCAATCAAGATGGAAAATCCATAAAATTTGAAGCTAAAAATCAAAGCACAATTTTGATTTTATCTGGAAAACCAATCAATGAAAAAGTAACTCAATATGGACCTTTTGTAATGAATACGCAAACTGAAATTTTAGAGGCAATGCGTGATTACAATCAAGGAAAAATGGGGTATTTATACTAAAGTCGAAAGTCGAAAGTC
>JANQTK010000107.1:0-3292 GCA_030731695.1 Polaribacter sp. | reverse complement strand
AAAGTCAAAAGTTGAAAACTAGAAAGTCAAAATTAGGAATCTACTAATTCTGCATTTTAAAAATTAAAAAAAACATGAAGACAATTATTCATAAAGCAGCAACAAGAGGATTTGCAAACCATGGTTGGTTAAAATCGTATCATACTTTTAGTTTTGCAGGATATCACAATCCTGAAAGAATGAACTTTGGAATGTTACGTGTGTTGAATGATGATATTGTTCAGCCGAAAATGGGTTTTGGCACGCATCCTCACAATAATATGGAAATCATTTCTATTCCAATTTCAGGCGCACTTTCTCATAAAGATAGCATGAACAACCAACGCTCCATTGAAGTTGGTGAAGTGCAAGTGATGAGTGCAGGAACTGGTTTAACGCATTCAGAATTTAATGATGGTACTACAGCAGTTAATTTTTTACAACTTTGGATTTTTCCAGAAAAACAAAATGTAACTCCATATTACAATCAAAAAAAGTTTGATGAAAACGAAAGAAAAAATCAATTTCAGGCCTTAGTTTCTCCAAAAGACAAACAAATTGAAGGTTCTTTACCCATCAATCAACAAGGATATATTTTTATGATTGATTTAGAAGAAGGTTTTGAAACTAGCTATGAATTAAAAAATGGCGCGTATTTTTTTCTGATAGATGGAGAAGTTTCAATTGCTGATGAAACACTTGAAAAACGCGATGCAATTGGCATTTATGAAATCAATAAAGTTATTGTAAAAGCTACAAAAGAAAGCAAACTTTTAGTGATTGATGTTCCTGTAAACTAAATAAAAAAACAAAATAAGTTTTAAAAACCAAAGAATCATTTCTTTGGTTTTTTCTTTTCAAAAAATAAGCATATCTTGCATTTGTTATGCATGCATAACAAATTTAATTTAGAAAAGATGAAATATCAGCATATTTTTGAACCTTTAGATTTGGGTTTTACAATTCTAAAGAATAGAATTTTAATGGGTTCTATGCATACAGGTTTAGAGGAAGAAAAAAACGGAATTGATAGAATTGCAGCCTATTATGCTGAACGCGCAAAAGGTGGTGTTGGATTGATTGTTACTGGTGGAATTTCACCAAATATTCAAGGGTGGACAGGTCCTTTTGCCGCAAGAATGTCTAGAGAAAAACATGCAATTGAGCATCAAAAAATAACAGCGGCTGTTCATAAAGAAGGAGGAAAAATCTGCATGCAAATTTTACACTCAGGGCGTTATGGATATCATCCTTTGAATGTTGCTCCTTCCAAAATAAAAGCGCCAATAAATCCGTTTAAACCCTTTAAACTTACTCAATCTGGAATCAAAAGAACCATCAATGATTTTGTAAATTCAGCTGAATTGTCAAAATTAGCAGGCTATGATGGTGTTGAAATTATGGGTTCTGAAGGTTATTTAATCAATCAGTTTATTGTAAAAAGAACCAATAAAAGAACAGATGCTTGGGGAGGTGATTATGAAAACAGAATGCGTTTACCTATAGAAATTGTCAAACAAGTTCGAGAAGCTGTAGGTCCAAATTTCATCATTATCTATAGATTATCCATGTTAGATTTGGTTGAAAACGGAAGTTCTTGGGAAGAGATTGTACAACTTGGAAAAGAAATTGAAAAAGCAGGTGCTACTATTATCAACACAGGAATTGGTTGGCATGAAGCTCGAATTCCAACAATTGCAACTTCAGTTCCTAGAGCCGCTTTTACGTGGGTTACCAAAAAAATGAAAGCGGAATTATCCATTCCTTTAATCACATCAAACAGAATAAATATGCCGTCAACTGCTGAAAAAATTTTAGCAGAAGGTGATGCTGATATGATTTCAATGGCTCGTCCATTTTTGGCAGATCCTGAATGGGTAAACAAAGCAAAAGCTGAAAAAGAGGATGAAATTAATACCTGTATTGGTTGCAATCAAGCCTGTTTAGATCACGTTTTTCAGCAAAAAGTTGCGAGTTGTTTGGTGAATCCAAGAGCGTGTCATGAAACCGAATTGAATTACAATCCAACCGAAAATAAAAAGAAAATTGCTGTGATTGGAGCTGGTCCTGCAGGATTAGCAACCGCTACAATTGCTGCTCAAAGAGGGCATGATGTAACACTTTTTGATGCTGATTCAGCAATTGGTGGTCAGTTTAATATGGCTAAACAAATTCCGGGTAAAGAGGAATTTTATGAGACAATTCGTTATTTTAAAAAACAAATTGAATTGCATAAGGTTACTTTAAAATTAAACACCAAAGTTTCTGTGGATGATTTACAAAAATCAGATTTTGATGAAATAATTATTGCTACTGGAATTCAACCAAGAAATTTAAAAATTGAAGGAATCAATCATCCAAAAGTATTAAGCTATATTGATGTATTAAAACATAAAAAACCGGTTGGAAAAAGAGTTGCCGTGATTGGTGCTGGTGGAATTGGTTTTGACGTTTCAGAATATTTATCACATGAAGGTGAATCAACTTCGCAAAATATTGATGCTTGGTTGCAAGAATGGGGAATTGATAAAACCTTAAAATCCAGAGCAGGAATTGAAGGCATGAAACCTGATTTTGAAAAATCTCCTAGAGAAATTTTTATGTTTAAAAGAAGTAAAGGTAAGTTTGGAGAAAATTTAGGAAAAACTACGGGTTGGATTCATAGAGCCAATTTAAAAAAGAAAAATGTGCAATTTATTGGCGAAGTTGACTATCAAAAAATTGACGATCAAGGATTGCATTATGTTCAAAATCAAGAAAATAAAATTTTAGTTGTTGATACTATTGTAATTTGCGCTGGTCAAATTCCGTTAAAAGAATTATACCAACCTTTATTAGATGATGGTAAAAATGTACATCTTGTTGGTGGAGCGGATTTTGCATCAGAATTGGATGCTAAAAGAGCCATCAATCAAGGAGCAAGATTGGCTGCAAAAATCTAGAGAAATTCAAGATTTTTATAGATATTTGCTCTTTAACTAATTATTACTGATTTTATGGGAATGAATAAAAACACAGTCCTTGGTTGGGCTACTTTTTTAATGATTTTAATGGGAGTTGTTCTGATTTTACTTGGTGCATATAGGTATAATGATGTTGCAGGATGGGGTTTTGCAACAGTTGGCATAGGTTTCTTTTGCATAGCCTGGGTTTTTAACGCATTAAAAGGGAGAGTTTAATCTTCAATTTTCAAAATTTAATTTTATAACAAGATGTCAGACGATAAGAAAGTCATTTTTTCCATGAATAGGGTTTCTAAAACCTATCAATCAACAGGAAAACAAGTTTTAAAAGATATTTATTTAAGTTTTTT
>JANQTK010000106.1 GCA_030731695.1 Polaribacter sp. | reverse complement strand
TCAACATGTAAACATCATCAATTAGCAATTCTGCATAGGCTGAAAACCACAATCCAAAAGAAGATGGCATGGCAACTTGCAAATGTGTATAACCAGGCAACAATTGATTTTTATGAGTTTCCGCTAGTTGTAATAAAGTGTCAAAAAGGATTTTTACTTTTTGGTTTACATCGCTTAAATTTTCTTTATAATACAATTGCAAAGCCACCAAAACTTGGTCATTTCTAGAACGTGCAGTGTGAATTTTCTTGCCAACTTCACCATATTTTTGAGTCAATTCCCACTCAATTTTAGAATGTACATCTTCAAAAGAATCTTCAATGATAAACGTTCCATTTTCAATATCTTTGGCAATATTTTGCAAACCAATTTCCAACTCTTTCAATTCGTTTTTGGTAATCAATCCAATGGAAAACAACATTTTAGCATGTGCTAAGGAAGCAATTACATCATATTTTGCAATGTGCATGTCAATTTCACGGTCATTACCAACTGTAAAAAGTTCTATTTTTTTATCGATTGAAAATCCTTTATCCCACAACTTCATAATTTCTATATTTTATCCTGCAAGGTCTTCAAGACCTTGAAGGTATTATACTATTTCTGATTTTTTTTACCCTAAAGGTATTATTACATAATTTAATCTTTTAAAACACCTACAAGGTTTTTGAAACCTTGCAGGAAAGATGGAATTTAAATAATTACTCTTTCCAACAACTCCACATAAATCGCAATTCCCTCTTCAATTTCAGCAATATAAATAAATTCATCAGCAGAATGTGAACGAGTGCTATCTCCAGGGCCTAGTTTTAACGATTGGCAACTTAATACAGATTGATCAGACAACGTTGGCGAACCATAGGTTTTTCTTCCGATGGCAACTCCTGCTTTTACCAAATCATGTTCCACAGAAATAGAGGAGGAGTTGAGTCGTAAACTACGAGGTGTAATTTTAGTACAAGGTGCTTTTTCTTGTAAAATGGCTGCAATTTCTTGATTGGTATAAGCATCATTTACACGAACATCAATCACCAAATCAACATGTGCAGGAACTACATTGTGTTGTTTTCCAGCATTGATTTGTGTAACTGTCATTTTTACATCTCCCAATGTTTGTGATTTTTTCTCAAATGTAAAATCTTT
>JANQTK010000105.1 GCA_030731695.1 Polaribacter sp. | reverse complement strand
ATTTACAATGCTTTTCAATGCTTGTGACGACAACTCTGAATTGTTTACAATTTCGGTTCCAACAGCACCAGTTTTGGCAAATGTAGGTTTCACTGATTTACAATTAGATGCCGTAAACACGAACAATCCAGCAATTACATTAGATTGGCAAGAAGCAGACTATGGTCAACAAGCTTCTATAAATTATGCAGTTCAATTTGCTAGCGACAACGCTTTTACAGCTCCTGTAACTGCAGCTACCATTACTGGACAAACTACTGTAACTTTATCTGTTAGCGAAGTAAACGCGAATGCAGGAAGTGCAGGTTTAAATCCATTTGAATGGAAAGAATTGTATATTAGAGTGGTATCAACCATTGGATCAAAATCATCAGAAGCAGCTGCTTCAAATGTTATCCAAATTAATGTATACCCTTACTTTAATTATGCTTTTAAAGACTATTATTTAGTAGGTGATGCAACTGCTCCAAATTGGAACAACAACAACAATAACCCAGCATTGTTTAGAGATCCAAATGACAGTAATGTATTTTATTACACAGGTTATTTTGGAGCTGCTCAATTTAAAGTGTTAGAAGTTAAAGGACTTTGGCAACCACAATGGGGTACAAATGATGGTTCATCAATTGATGTTAATCCTGGTACAGGAACAGATCCAGGGACATTTCCAAGCAATAATAGTCCTATAAGCACTGCAGGTTTCTATACTTTTAAAATAGATTTTTCTACTAATACATTCTCTTTTGACCCTTTCAATGCATCAGGAATTACAAGTCCTGCTTCGTTAAGCATTCAAGGTTCAAGTACTGCAAATGTAGCAATGACTCCTTTGGCTTTTGATGGTCATCAGTGGTATGCAAACAATGTACGTTTAACACCAGGAGATGTTGAATTTGTAACTGGTACAGGCGCTAAATGGGGAAGCTCAAGTTCTTTCTCAGGAGTAGCAACTGATGGTGGAGGAATGATTCCTGTAATCGTAGAAGACGACTATGATGTATGGTTTAATGATTTAACAGGGCGTTATATCTTAATTCCTTTAAACTTATAATATCAACTTAATTTTTAAAACATACAAAATGAATATAAATTTAAAAAGATTAAGCTACTTACTACTATCATTCACCTTATTATTTGGTTCTTGTGATGTTGAAGATAGCTTAACAATAACAAAACCAGATGCTGAGTTTGTATTAAACACTCCTGGAATTAGTACTATTTTCTTAAATTTTGCTTTACCAGACAACCCTGCATTTACAATTTCCTGGAAAGATCAATTATCTTCTGGACCAGAATATACCATCGAAATGGCTACTGATTCTGATTTTACTACACCAAGTGTTTTAGGAACTACAATTAACAGTAATTTTTCAATGACTGTTAAAGATTTTAATGACGCAATAAACAATTCAGGTATCACTAATTTTAGAGACGTTGCTGTTTATATGAGAATAAAAACTGCAAGTAGGGTGTCAAATAATATTTTAATGTTAGTAACAACCTACCCAGTAAATCCACCAACAATAACAGGAGTTGCAGATGGAGATACGTTTGTATTAACTTTAGCTAATAATGATGCTATTGCACTAACAATTGGATGGGAAGATGCCATATTAAATTCCTCATTAAATTTAGATATAGAATACATTTTAGAGGCAGCTTTACCAAATACAGCTTTTGCAGCTCCAATAGAATTAGCAAAAGTGCAAAACACAAATACCATTTCTTTAACAAATGCTCAATTAAATAGAGCAGCAATTGAAGCAGGTATTCCTATAGATGCTACTGGTGATTTAGCCTTAAGATTAAGAGCTGTTATTAAAGATGATAACTCAGGTGAAATTTTAGAGAGAATTACAAGTACAGTAACCATAAAAGTAACAACCTATTTAACTGTTTTAGATTTATCTACTAATTGGGGAGTTGTTGGGTCTGCTGCAAATAATTGGGGAGCTACTCCTGATTTACCTTTCTTTAAAACGGAGGTTGATGGTGTATTAGTTGCATATGTAAACCTATTGGATGGTGAATTTAAGTTCAGAGAAAACAACGATTGGGCCAACAATTATGGTAGTGATAGTTCTACTGGTGGTGCTTTAGTTGCTGGTGGTGGAAACATGACAGTGACTGCTGGTTCTTACAAAATTGTGATGGATTTAAATAATTTAACCTACACAATCGAATCATTTTCTTTAGGAATCGTAGGTGGTGCATATAATAACTGGGGAGCTACTCCTGATTTTATGTTAGAATATGATCAATATTCTGATGTATTTAGAGGCATTGTTACTTTAATTGACGGTGAAATGAAATTCAGAATGAACAACGATTGGGGAACCAATTGGGGAGATGATGGAGCAAATGGTACGTTAGAATTAAATGGCGCAAACATTCAAGTAACAGCAGGTATCTATATTGCAACTGTTAATATGAAAGATTTAAGCTACTCTTTAGATAAAATTGAACATGTTTGGGGATTAGTAGGTGGTGCTTACAATAATTGGGGAGCAACTCCTGATGCACAATTTACAAGAGATTGGTCTAAACCTTTTAATGATGTTTGGATTTTAAATGATGTAACCCTTATTGATGGTGAATATAAATTTAGATCTAATAACGATTGGGGAACAAATTATGGTGATGATGGAGCAAATGGAACCTTAGAATTAAATGGTGCAAACATACTGGCAACTGCAGGTACTTACTCATTTAGTATTGATTTTTCAGATCTCAACAATATTACTTACACAATAAAATAAAAAACGCTTGAATGAATAAGAGCTACCTTTAAAAGGTGGCTCTTCTTTTTTAAAAATTTATTATGAAAAAAATCACTTTATTATTTTTTCTTTTAACAGCCATTACCAATTCTCAAGTTCAAACTGCAAATTTTACGGTTTCTCCAACAACATTTGAAGAAAACGAAGAAATTACAGTTACAGTTTCGGGTGTAAATACAACAACTTGGGGAGTTTCAGATATTTATCTTTGGGCATGGTCTTTTGATGTAAATGATGAAAATATTATGGACTCTCCAACCAATGGAAGTTGGACGAGCTCCAATGAAGCTCAAAAATTAACTAATAATGGTAATGGAACGTATTCTTTTACTTTTACACCAACAACATTATATGCAAGAACTGGCATTGGTAAAATAGGAATGTTGGTTAAAGCAAAAAATGGAACAGGTGATAAAAAATCTCAAGATCAAGTTTATGAAGTTGGTAAATTTCAACTTACGCTAACCACACCATCTGTAGCAACTACAATTATAAATTCTGGCGATAACGTTGCTGTATCAGCATCCGCTAGTTTACCTGCAAATTTTAATTTAAAAGCAAATGGAACTTCCATAGATCAAAAAACGAATATTACAAAATATAATTTTACTACTACTGTTACTGTAAATACTAATTTTTTACTGGAAGCTACTAATAATGGAGAAACTAAAAGTTTAGAATTTCAGGTAATTGTTAAACCTACTGTAGTTGAAGATGCTTTACCAAATAATTTATTAGATGGTATCAATTTTGATCAAAATGACCCTACTAAAGTAACTTTGGTTCTGTATGCACCAGGAAAAGATTTTATTCATGTTATTGGCAATTTTAATAATTGGGTAATAGACAACAATTATCTTCTAAAAAAAGACAGTGCTAAAAACAGATTTTGGATAGAGTTAACAGGCTTAACAGCTCAAACAAATTATACTTATCAATATTTAGTAAATGGAACTTTAAGAATTGCTGATCCTTATTCAACCCAAATTTTAGACCCAAATGAAGACCAATATATAGACAATATAACTTTTCCTAATTTACCTCAATACCCAACAGGGAAAACGGACTATCCAGTAACAGTATTTAAAACTGGAGAAACACCTTATAATTGGCAAGTAACTAACTTTACAAAACCTGCAAAAACAGATTTGGTAATTTATGAATTACTGATTCGAGATTTTGATGCTTTGCACAGTTTTGAAGCTGTAAAAGCAAGGTTAGATTACTTACAAGGATTAGGTATCAACGCTATAGAATTTATGCCATTAAATGAGTTTGATGGTAATTTATCTTGGGGATACAACCCATCATTTCATATGGCATTAGACAAATATTATGGATCGTCAACGGCTTTAAAACAATTAATAGATGAATGTCATAGAAGAGGAATTGCTGTTATTTTAGATGTTGTTTATAATCATGCAACAGGTCAAAATTCTTTTTATAGAATGTACAATACTGACAATGGTGGTTTTGGTGGACAAGCTAGTGCAGACAGTCCTTTTTTTAATCAAACCGCTACACATGCCTACAGTGTTTATAATGATTTTAATCATAGCAAGCAAGCTGTAAAAGACTATGTAAAAAGAACAACGCAATATTGGATTGAAGAATTTAAAATTGATGGTTTTAGATGGGATTTAACAAAAGGTTTTACCCAAAATTGCACTGCTAATGATGAAGGCTGTACTGGGAATTACCAACAAGATAGAGTTGCGATTTTAAAAGAATACGCCGATTATCAATGGGAAAAAGACCCGAATTTTTATGTCATTTTTGAACATTTAGGGGGGAATACAGAAGAAACAGAATGGGTGAATTACCGATTAAATGAAGGAAAAGGAATTATGTTTTGGGGAAACCATAACTACAACTACTCAAGTGCAACTAGAGGTAAACATACTAGTAGTTATTCTTCTGATTTTTCTTGGATTTCTTATAAAAATAGAGGCTGGACTGTACCTGCAAATGTGAGTTATATGGAAAGTCATGACGAAGAGAGATTAATGTATTTAAACATCACTGATGGCAATTCTACTAGTACTTACAACATAAAAACTGCAACAACTGCTTTAGACAGAATGGAATTAGCAGGTGCTTTTTATTTTACGGTTCCTGGACCAAAAATGATTTGGCAATTTGGAGAATTAGGGTATGATATTAGCATCAACCAAAATGGGAGAGTAGGCAACAAACCTATTTTATGGAATTATTTTGATGACCAAAACAGAAAAGATATTTATAATACTTGGAATAAATTAATCCAGTTAAAATTAAAATACGACATTTTTAAAACCTCCGATTTTACGATTGATGCCTCAAATTCAAACGGATTAAAGAAAATTCAATTAACAAAAGTTTCATCTTCAGAAATTCAATACATAAACATTGTTGGAAATTTTGGAGTCACCACTCAAAACATAAATCCAGTTTTTCAAAAAACAGGTATTTGGTATGATTTGTTAAACAATAATGAAACCTTAAATGTTGCCAACGTTAATTCTTTAATTTCTTTGGCTCCTGGTGAGTTTAAAGTATACGCTAATAAAGCAGCTGTATTAAGTACAAAAGATTTATTTTTAAGTGATGTTAGTGTGTATCCAAATCCTGTCAAAAATTCTTTCCAATTAAATGTAGAAACGAATCAAGTGATTCTTTTTGACATCAATGGAAAAAAAATAAAGGAATTTACGGGTACTTTTAACGCTAACTCAAATTTTTCTGTTGAAGGTATAAAAAAAGGACTTTATCTATTAAAAGCTACCAACAAAGAAGGAAAAATATATAAAAAATTAATTATTGATTAATTATATTTGAATTAGTTTAATACGTGAAGAAAAGAGCTGCTATTTTAGCAGCTCTTTTAATTTTACAATCGTAAAATCAATCTCTTCTTTGGTGGTAAATTTTGAAAATGAAAATCGTATAGATGTTTCATTTGCTGCTGCATCATTCAAAATTTCTTTCAAAACATGCGATCCTTTATTGCTTCCACTTTGACAGGCAGAACCTCCAG
>JANQTK010000104.1 GCA_030731695.1 Polaribacter sp. | reverse complement strand
TTTGGGGTTTTACCGTAGAAAATGAACCTTTAGGAAATGATAAAAATTGGGAAAGCATGCATTTTACTCCTGATGAAATGACCAATTTTGTGCAACATCATTTAGGACCAAAACTAAAAGGAGATTATCCTGAAGTGAAAATTTTAGGATATGATCAAAACCGTGAACACCTAAAAGAGTGGGTAGATTCACAATTTAAAAACGAAGAAACTTCAAAATATTTTGATGGTACAGCCATTCATTGGTATGCAAGTACTTTTCATTATTTTCCTGAAGAATTGCAATATGCCCATGAAAAAGCACCAAATAAATATTTAATTCAGTCTGAAGCTTGCGTAGACGCTGAAGTTCCAAAATGGAAAGATGATGCTTGGTATTGGAAAAAAGAGGCCACAGATTGGGGTTGGGATTGGGCACCTGAAAAAGACAAACACATGCATCCAAAATATGCTCCAGTGAATAGATATGCCAGAGATATTATTGGTTGTTTAAATAATTGGGTAGATGGCTGGATTGATTGGAACATGGTTTTAGATACACAAGGAGGCCCAAATTGGTTTAAAAACTGGTGTGTGGCTCCTGTGATTGTTGATCCCGTAAAAGATGAGGTTTATTTTACACCTTTGTATTATACACTTTCGCATTTTAGTAAATTTATACGACCAGATGCAACAATATTTGAGGTTGAAAATGCTGATAAATCTTTGATGGTTACTGCTGCAGAAAATCCTGATGGAACTATTGCAATTGTAGTTTTTAATGAAACAATGCAACCAAAAAATATTCAGTTAGTGTTACATGAAAAAAATGTAACAATCAAATTATCAGCACAATCTATTCAATCAATTATATTACCAAAACAATAAAATTAATAATCTATTACTAACTAACTATAATCTAATATGAAAAATTACGTAACTCCAGTCAGGGATAGAGTTCCCTTAGGTCAAAAAGCAGCTTTTGGTGCAGGTCATTTAGTGTTAAATTTATTACCAGGAGCTTTAGGTGTATTCATGTTTTTTTTACTGACAGCTTTCGGAATGGATCCCTTTTTAGCTGGTTTATTAGGAGGTTTACCTAGAATTTTTGATGCATTAACAGATCCTATTATGGGTTTTATTTCTGATAATACAAAATCAAAATGGGGAAGAAGAAGACCGTATATTTTCGTTGGAGCTATTTTAAGCGGAATATTATTTGCTGTGTTATGGCAAATGGATCCTACTGATTCTCAGAACTATAATTTTTGGTATTTTTTAATCATGTCTATGGTATTTTTAATTGGAAATACCATGTTTGCAACACCTTTGGTTGGTTTGGGGTATGAAATGACTTCAGATTATAATGAGCGTACACGTTTAATGGCTTTTTCTCAAACAATTGGCCAAATTGCATGGATGATTGTGCCTTGGTTTTGGATTATTATAAGTGACCCAAATATGTTACCTATTTCAGCTGAAGATGTTAGTAGAATTGCTTCATTAGGACTTTCTGAAGTTGAATCAGCAAAAGTTACCTTAGAGGCAGTTCAAGCAAATGGGGTTCGTAAACTATCAATTATTGTGGGTATTGCTTGTTTAATTTTGGGAGTTTTACCAGCGTTTTTCTGTAAGGGAATTGATTCTGCTAACATGGAAAACAGGAAAGAAATCAATTTTAAATCTTTGGGTTCTAATTTGAAAGATCTTTTCAAAGGAATTGCTCAAGTTTCTAAAAATATGCCTTTTATTAAATTATGTGGTGCTACATTTTTAGTGTTTAATGGTTTTCAAATGGTAGCTTCTTTCAGTTTCTTTATCATTGTTTTTTATATGTTCGAAGGTAGTTATGCTGATGCAGGCAATTGGCCAGCTTGGTTTTCTACTGTTACGGCATTAGTTACTGCTTTTGGTGTTATTCCAATAGTAACTTTATTGGCAAATAAATTCGGAAAGCGTCAAGCGTTTATTATTTCTACTGCTTTATCAATAGTTGGATATATTTTAAAATGGTGGGCTTTTGACAAAGACAACCCGTATTTACTTTTTATGCCAATTCCTTTTATGGCTTTTGGTTTGGGTGGTTTATTTACATTGATGATGAGTATGACTGCGGATGTGTGCGATTTAGATGAATTAGAAAACGGGATGCCACGTAAAGAAGGTACTTTTGGAGCAATCTATTGGTGGATGGTAAAATTAGGACAAGCTTTGGCATTGGTGTTAGGTGGAGCAGTTTTAAAATTTGTTGGTTTTGATGGAAGTGCAGCACAACAAACAGCTGAAACTATGAATAGCCTAAGATTGGCAGACGTTATTATACCTTCAGTTACTGCAGGGTTAGCAATTTTGGTTATGTGGAGCTATAGTTTAAGTGAAAGTAGAGCGAAGAAAATAAAAGAACAATTAATTGAGCGTAGAGGAGAATTATAAACAGTAAAAACAATTAAAAAATGTCATATAGAGAAGAACATTATCACAACTCTGATAATACTAATCATGGAAATCAAATTAGTTATTCAGGTCATCAAGGTGTAGATTTTTCTGAATATTCTAATGAAGATTTAGTAAAACTATGGAGAGAAACCTTGAAAAAAGGAATGCATGGAATTTGTTTCAGTATGTATGAAGATGGTCAAGAGCCTGGAGATACAATTACTGAGGAACAAGTTGAACGAAGAATCAAAATTTTAAAACCGTATGCAAAATGGATTCGCTCTTTTTCATGTATCGAAGGAAACGAAAACATACCAAGAATTGCTAAAAAACACGGAATGAAAAATTTAGTGGGTGCTTGGCTTGGAGATGATATGGAAAAAAATGAACAAGAAATAGAAGGATTAATACAACTAGCCAAAGAAGGTTGTGTAGATATTGCTGCTGTTGGAAATGAAGTTTTGTATAGAAAAGATTTAACAGAGCAACAATTATTAGATTACATTCTTCGTGTAAAAGAAGCTTTAAAAGGAATGAATATTCCAGTAGGTTATGTTGATGCTTACTATGAATTTTCTCACAGACCATCAATAACTGAAGTTTGTGATGTAATTTTATCAAACTGTTATCCTTATTGGGAAGGTTGTAGTATTGATTACTCTTTAAATCACATGCAACAAATGTTTGGACAAGCAGCTCATGCAGGTCAAGGAAAAAAAGTAATTATTACAGAAACTGGCTGGCCAAGTCAAGGAAGTAGTTTAGGTGGTGCACATTCAAATGCAGAGAATGCTATGAAATACTTTATCAATGCTCAAGCATGGTCAGCAAAAGACAATGTAGAGATGTTTTACTTCTCTTCATTTGATGAATCTTGGAAAGTTGGAGCAGAAGGTGATGTTGGAGCTTATTGGGGATTGTGGGATAAAAACGAAAATTTAAAATTTTAACAACATAACGTAATCAATTTGTATGGGTTTTTTATCAAAATGAAACACTACATCAAAATTTTTTCAATATCTATAATTATGAAAAAGCATCATTTTTAGTAGGTTTCACAGGAGAAATTTTAAAATTAAAAATATGTTAAATGTGTTTTTTAATGTTGTAGTGCTCATGTAGTGGTAAATAATTCGTTAATGAAAGATTATAGTTGTATTATTGAATAATTATTTATAAACACTTAACACTTTATTATTATGAAAAAAATTACTTTATTATTTGCCCTTTTGATTTCTTCAATTGGGTTTTCTCAAGAATTACTCACCGATGGTAATTTTGAATTGCAAACTTCTGGAGGTGGAGTAACTGGCGCATGGTATGGTGCTGGCGAAATTAGAAACGAAGGTGGTGGAAATTATTATTTTGCCAATGTAGCTGCTGCAGGCACGCCTTTTTCGGTTAATTTAAGTCAAAAAGGATTAAATTTAGAGTCTGGTAAAGCATATAAATTAGCTTTCGATGCAAGTTCTGATAGAAATAGAGAAGCTATTGTTGGTATTGGTTTAAGTGCTGATCCTTGGACAAATAAAGTTGAAACGATAAACTTGACAACTACTTCTAACAGATTTGAAATTACTTTAGTAGCAAACTTTACAAATACTGATGCTAGAGTTATCTTTGATTTAGGGGCTGCAGTTGGAGTTGTTGTAATAGATAATGTTTCTCTAACAGAAACTACACCACCAGCTGGACCAACACCACCATCTACAAAAGCACCAACACCACCAGCAAGAAACGCTGCTGATGTTTTATCTATATTTAGCGATGCTTATACAAACATTACTGTTGATACTTTTGACACAAGTTGGTGTGCAGGAACTACAACTGAAATTACTGTAGAAGGAGACAAAGTAAAAAGAGTTACAGATTTAGGTTGTGAAGGTGTTGAATTCATATCAAGTAGATTTGATGCTTCATCTTTCACTCACTTTCATATGGATATTTTTGTTTTAGCATCAGTAGCAACTCAAGATAAAAGTTTTAATTTAAAGCTGTCTAACTGGAATGGAGGAACACAAGAAGCGAATGCTATAGAATTCTCTACAACAAATGGTAGTAATCCAGCATTGCCTGCAACAAACCCAGGTACTTGGATTTCTTTAGATATTCCTTTATCTAGCTGGACACCAGGTTCTAGAAATGATATAACTCAGTTTATTATTACTTCTAATCTAGGAACTGTTTTTTATGATAACCTTTATTTTTATAAAGATGGTTCTGGCACAGGAGGTACTGGAGGTACTGCTACAGGAGATTTAACTAATTGGACTTTTGATGATGTTGCTTCTACAAACGTTTTTACAAAAATTGCAGATGCTTCTACAGACGCAAGTGCAGCTATTAATTTTAATGCAGTTGGTAATGGAACAGGTGCTTTAGAGTTAGTAGGTATCAACACAGCAGGAGGTGTAGGTAAAAATTATTCTTTCAGATATGAAAATCCTAATTTTGATTTTAAAGGTAATTCTGTATTTAAAATTTCTTTTGATGCTAAATTTATTGGAAATTATACAGGTGCTGCTTTCCACACAGGAATTCAAGTACCAAACACGACTTCTGGAGCAGGTGTAAAGCAAGTAAACAAATTAGATTTACAAGGTCAAGTTAACAATTCTACTTGGTCTACTATTGAATTTAATATTTCTGACTCAGATTTTAATGGTTCAAATGGTCTATTTATTTTTGATTTTATAATAGCAGCAGGTGCAGATGTAAATGCAGGAGGTACTGTTTTAATTGATAATTTTAAAATGAGTAGTGTTTCTACTGCAAGTACAGATAACAACGAATTGTTAGGTTTTTCTATGTTTCCAAACCCAGCAAAAAATACATTAACAATCTCTGCTAAAGAAACTATTCAAAATGCGGATGTATTTAATATTTTAGGCAAAAAAGTAAGATCTTTTTCAGTTAACAAAACAAGAGAAACTTTAGATGTTTCTGAATTATCAACAGGTATTTACTTAGTTAAGTATACTGTTAATGGTAAAGTTGGAACTGCAAAGTTTATCAAACAATAATTTTCAAATACTTAAATAAAAAAACCGAGCAATTTGCTCGGTTTTTTCTTTTATTAAAGGATCAGAATTACTCTTGTTCACTCTTTTTAATTTGGTTCAAATAGTTTTGTAAACTCTTTCCATATACTGATTTTTTTACTTTTGGTGTCAAAGATTTATTTACAGTATCTAACATTTGTAATGTTGCGTCATACATTTCTGTAATTGCAATATAAGGTGCTGCTTCAAAATCGGCATTGTTGATAGCAAAATTTGTAGTGAATAAAACACGTCTTCTAACCAATCGTTTGTAATCGTTTTCAACTTTTTGAATCAATTCTTCATTATTTGATTTTTTAGCTTCAAAATCTTTTTTAATGAAC
>JANQTK010000103.1 GCA_030731695.1 Polaribacter sp. | reverse complement strand
TTTTTCCCACCATGTATAGCCTTGTAATGACCATAAATCATAACAGTCTCTGATTCCACTTGTATGATTTAACAAACTTTGAACAGTGATATTCTCTTTTATAGTGGGATATATCGTTGGAAACCATTTTCTAATATCATCATCAAGTTTTAGTTTCTTTTGATTCATCAAGGTCAATATTGCCAAAGCCGTAAATTGTTTACCATTAGAAGCGATATTAAACCTGGTTGTAGATTTGATGAACGTACTATCCATCAAGTCTGCATAGCCTGCATATTTTTCATAAATTACTTTTCCGTTTTGTATAATTGCAGTAGCAATGCCTGGGGCATTTTTTGGTACATCTTGAGTAGCAATGCTGTCAAGTAGTTTTATTTGTTTTGCCGTCAATGTATTTTGACCCAAAACTGAGGAGTAAATGAACACCGAAAAAAGGCATATAAATACTATTTTCATACTTAAATTTTTAATTGTTGTGTTTTCGTTTGCTTACATCTTTTTAAAAAAGAGTTCATATTCCAAATCAAAATCGTTCTTTATAGCATAATTACCTAAATCTTGAAAATAGGAGGATGAATTGTATTTGATGTCAAACTTTGTTCGATCTAACTTCATTTTTCCTTTTACTAAATAGCCCTCTTTTAATTTTTTTAGATTTAATGTAATTTCAACTTGTTCCGTTTTTCCACGAATGGTTATTTCAACGATACATATAGTCCTCTTTTTTTCAATAAATTTCAACTGAGCGATTGGGTATTTACTGACAAAAAAGAAATCATTTTGTTTTAAGTGTCCCTCAAGCTCCTTATTTTCATGCGTTAGTGATGTCATGTCAACAGCTATTGTAAAATTACTAATTTCACCTTTCACAACGGATACATTGCCTGATTGATAACGTAAGGTTCCTGATTGACTGTATCCTCCTGCTTCAGCATATCCTGTCCATTGCAACCTGGAAGTTGAAACATCCAACGTATAAGATTGTGCATTAACAATACCCATTTGAATCGTAAAAAAGGTCATTGCAAGTATGTATATATGCTTAGTCATTTTGTAAATCTGTTTCTGTTTCTATAATTCCAAATCCTTTATAAAGTTTTCCAGTAGCGTCTTTTGCAATAACGTACCACAGCGCATCACCACCATATAATTGGTCTCCATATCTATAATTTTTTTCATAAGTATAGCACATCCCCTTTTTTAAAATTCCTTGCAAGCAGTTGAATTTTTCTATAAATGCTGCTTTAGAGAACTGTATGTTTTCTTGCCAACCACTTGGACTATACCAAATAAAGGAACCTGCTTCAACAATTTCTAAATCTTGAGTTGGTGAACAAAATGTGGTACTGTGTTTCCAAACATATTTGGATGGGTTATCGGGCTCTTTTGTTAAGGAAGGATAATTCGGATTTGGGCTGTGATTTACAGTCAAGGTGTTGGAAATGAGTCTTAATTTAGCAGGTAATATGCGAGACTTATCAGTCCATGCATCTTGTGCATACATGGAAGAATGCAGTATCATAAAAAAGCATACTCCCTTTGCATACTTGAAATAATTGATAAAAGATTTCGGAAATTTTAATGTGTTGTTGTCCATATTTAGATTGTTTTAAATGATGGTACAAATATCACATAACAAGAAACGTTAAGCGTTGCAAAACATGTTTTGAGAAGACTTAATTCATGTTTTGAGACTCATTTATGAATTCTGACGGACTTTTTCCTTCCATTTTTTTGAAAACTCTATTGAATGTAGCTTTTGAGTTGAAACCACAATCCAATGCCACTCCCAAAAGACTCATCTTTTTCATATCAACTTGATTGACAAGGAGTTTAAAGTGCAATACTCGAAAATGATTTACAAAATCGATAAATGATTGATGCAATCCTTGGTTGATAAGTTTGGAAGTTTCTCTAGGGGAAAGTTGCACATAATTTGCGAAATCCTTCAATGTCAATTCTGGTTGCAAAAACAATTGTTCATTGACCATTTTATCTTTTATGATGGCTAGTTGAAGCAATTCTGTGTCATTCAGGGCTATTTGTTGAGGTTGCTCTATCGTTTCAAATTCGTTATTTATCATCTTTAAATCTGATTGTAACAGTCCTCCAACAGCAATTAAAATAATGATTACTCCCATCATTATAGAAGATAAAGGTGTGGAAGGATACAAATTCCATACAACCCTTGCAATTGTCTCAAAAAACCAAAAAAGCGACACTAGAAAAAGAACCCAATGCAGTTGTCTTAACCATTGCAAAGTAATTTTATGAAGATTCGAATAATTGTTCTCAATTATAAATTTGTATTTCAAGAGATGTTTTCTGCTAAAATATATATAGGTCAATAATGATAAAAAACTTACTGCCAGTTCAATAACGTAGGTATAGGGTCTATGAATTTCCAACCAAAAATATAAACGAAACTGATAACTACTCAATTGTAAGAAAACATACAATGAACCTTGCAATATAGCAGGTATAAAATGAATGAATTTTTCTTTTAGAGATAGTTTTTTGGTGTGTGTTATTTGCAATGTGTAACAATATAACAAAGGACCAAAAGCAAATGAGTAGTAAATGGGTAGAAAATATAAATTGGGATTTTTACCATAAATATCTGCTACGCCAAAAAAAGTATCAAGTAGCCACAAGGTTAGCAAAAAGGATAACAATGAGAGGTATTGGTTGGCTTTTTTATTGTCTCTTTTTATCAATAATAAAACCGATACAAATACCCCATTCGCAATTAAAAAAAATACTAAAACTGACGATATGTTGAAATCAATACTCACAATTTGCAAACACTTTAAGAATTACCTTGAATTGTAAAAGTATTGTTTTTTTGCATGCATAATGAAGGCACTTATTATGTTTACAATAATTTTCTATACTTTAGTTTGATAGCTATAAATTTATTTAAAAAAATGCGCTGAAATGTTTTATAAATACTTGTAATGGCAATAAAACTTCTTTACTCAAAAACCAAAAACTTACCATTAATCTTTTCATTACAACAACTTTGCCATGGCAGTTTTAATGATGGCAATGTTTTTTTGGCTGTTGGATTTGTTTAACCGTTGTTGTTCCTGAACCATAGTGCGCATTAGATTGATGACTACTTTGTCAAAACTAAATTGCTGGTATTGTTTGCCTTTTACCACCATATCATCTACCACATTTTGAATGGCTTCTGTATTGTTGCTTTCGGTAATTTGCTTGAATGCTTTTTGAAACAAGGCTTTTGTAGTGTCATCGCCAGTTAAAAACATACCTGATAGTACATTTTTTGCGACAAATGGCAATTCGCTTTCGTCGTTTTCTTCGATAAAAATACGAGTTAATGGCGTGGCTAAAATTTGACGTACTTCATCCGGCAATTGTTTTGATTTGGCAATGGCAGCAGGCTTATCAACATAATACATAGATACCAAGGCTTTTCCCAAAACCGAATAGGAGTTACTTTCTAAGGCTTTTAAAAAGATGGGTTTCAATTCAGGGTCTGTTAATTTGCCTAAGGTGTGTATGGCTTCTGCTTGCACTAAGGTTTTGGAATCGTTATTTGCCATTTTCATGATTTTTTGAATGGCATCTTTTTTCGCAAATTTGTTGATCAAATCAATTTGTTGCAAGGCTAAAATTCTGATTTTATAAGCCTCATCATCCAAGGCATTAACGATGGCATCAAACGCATTTTTGTCTTCTTGTCTTTTGGCAACTTCCAACAAAGCATCACGTCTGTGTTCAAAATTATCAGCTTTGCGCAATTGAAAGATATAATCGCTCAACACCTTATTCTCGGTAATGTCGCATAACAAAACCCCATCTGCATTTACTTGAATCAAGTTGGGCTGTGTTTGATATGGAAAGCTAAAAGAAGCATCTTTTCCCGTTACAAAAACCTGATGTCTTTTTCGGGTATTGCCTTCAAAAATATCAATGGTAAAAGGAAATTGAAAGGTTGCTCCTTGCAATTGCAAGACGTTTACAGTGACAGTTTTGCGCAACGTATTGTAATCGTACGAAATCTCTAAACTAGGATGTCCTGCCCCAAAATACCACTGATTGAAAAACCAATTCAGGTCTTTACCAGTGATTTTTTCGAAAATCAATCGCAATTGATGCACTTCTGCAGCTTGGTATTTATACTCGGTTAAATAGGTTTTTAATCCTAAGAAAAAGGCTTCATCTCCTACATATTTTCTAAGCATGTGTAAAATAGCGCCACCTTTGTTGTAGCTGATTTCATCAAACATGTCTTCTTTGTCAGTATAGTCAAAACGCACGAGTTTTTTATCGGTATTTTGGCCGTCTTTGTAGGCACTCACCTGCTCTAACAAATGCATTTCAGCATCGGTTTTTCCGTATTTGTATTCGCGCCATAAGTATTCGCTATAATTGGCAAAGGATTCATTGAGCGTTAAATTACTCCAACTTTCGGAAGTGACTAAATTCCCAAACCAATGGTGAAACAACTCGTGAGCAATGGTATTTTCATGGATGTTTTCATCAATCAACTGCCCTGGTTTTTGGTAGGCTTGTTCGCCATGAACCACTGCTGTGGTGTTTTCCATAGCACCCGAAACATAGTCTCTAACCACCATTTGGCTGTATTTTACCCAAGGATAGTTCACGCCCAATTTGCTTTCGAAAAAGCCAATCATTTCGGGAGTCAATCCAAAAATGGCTTTGGCATGTGGGGCATATTCTTTTTCTACATAGTAATCAACAGCGATGTTTTTATAGGAATCCTTGATGATTTCGAACTCGCCAATTCCCATAAAAAACAAGTATGGGGCGTGTTTTTCGTCCATTTTCCAATAATCGGTGCGTAGATTTCCTTTTTTGGTTTGTTGGATGAGTATTCCGTTGGAAAGAGTTTCGTATTTGTCAGGAACAGTGATGTAGAGTTCTTGCGTAGTTTTTTGGTTGGGTGCATCAATGGTTGGAAACCAACAGCTACTTGCCTCTGTTTCGCCTTGTGTCCAGATTTGTGTCGGTTTGTTTTTGTTCAATCCGTCAGCATTGATAAAATACAAGCCTTTGGCATCTGAAATGGCAGCACTGCCCTTTTGATACACTTTTTCAGGTTGGGCTGTATATTTGATATAAATGGTAAACTCTTCGTCTTTTTGATAAGTTTTTGGCAATTGAATGCTTAGTTTTAAATTGTCATCATAGGTAAAAGTCAAGGGTTTTTGATTGATTTTAACTTCGTGAATCAACATGGATTTGGCATCTAAGGTGATGGATTTAGTGCTGTAAAAATGCGGTTTTGCAGTGATCCAAGCTTCCCCATTCATGGTTTTGGCAGTAAAATTGAAATCGACATTCAGTTTGGTATGCACTAAATTGTGGATTTTTTCTCTTTCGGGTTGGTAGGTTGGGTCTTGTGCAAAAATCGATTGTTGCAAAAAGCAGAGCGCAACAAAAAGGATGTTAGAAAACTTCATAAGTCATTTTAATATTCTAGGGTTCAAAAATAACAAAATACATGCCAGTTGCTGTTAATGCGTCGTTAAATATCAGTTGCTTTTATTTTTAAAGGATTCGGTGTTGATTTTTGCTTTAGATATAGGTTTGTTTTGCCACAGATTCATGGATTTATGAATATGAACTGGAGAAGAAATAAATGAACAAGGTAAAAATAAGGGATACCTAAAGGCTATAAAAACCTTGCAGGAATAAAAAAGCCAAAAATCAATTGCGATTTTTGGCTTACTCAAATATATATACTACTGTTTTTGGTGGATTAATCTTTAAACATACTTCCAAGGTTTTTCATATTGCCTTCATCCATGGTGATGCTGTTTAACAT
>JANQTK010000102.1 GCA_030731695.1 Polaribacter sp. | reverse complement strand
ATTGGAAATGGCACTGCATCCAGAGAAACTGAAGAATTGGTAAAAAAAATACATTTTAAACATCCTGTTGAAGTATATGTGGTAAGTGAAGCTGGCGCATCTATTTATTCGGCTTCCAAAATTGCAAGAGATGAATTCCCAAATTACGATGTGACGGTTCGTGGAGCAGTTTCGATTGGAAGACGTTTGGCAGATCCGTTGGCTGAATTGGTGAAGATTGATGCAAAATCAATTGGTGTTGGACAATATCAGCATGATGTGGATCAAACCAAATTAAAAAGTTCCTTGGATACTGTAGTGCAAAGTTGTGTAAATAAGGTGGGTGTCAATATCAATACTGCTAGTGAATCGTTGTTGAGTTATGTGTCTGGAATTGGACCTAAATTAGCAGAAAACATCGTGCAATATAGAAATGAAAACGGCTCATTTACATCACGAAATGCGATTAAAAAAGTGCCGCGTTTAGGAGGAAAAGCTTTCGAACAAGCTGCTGGATTTTTACGAATCAAAAATGCCAAAAATCCTTTAGATGATTCTGGTGTACATCCTGAAAGTTATGAATTGGTAGCCAAAATGGCAAAAGATTTGAAGAAAAATGTTTCGGAATTTATTGGAAACAAAGAGCTACTTCAAAAAATTCCGCTTACAAATTATATCACAAATTCAGTGGGTTTGCCCACTTTAGAGGACATCAAAAAAGAATTGGAAAAACCGGGTGTAGATCCAAGAGGAAAAGCGAAAGCATTTTCTTTTGATGCAAACATTAAAACAATCAGTGATTTAAAAATTGGCCAATTGTTACCAGGAATCGTCAACAACATTACCAATTTTGGTTGTTTTGTAGATATAGGTATCAAAGAAAGTGGTTTGATTCACGTTTCTAATTTATCAGATACTTTTGTAAAAGATGTCAATGCGATTGTCAGTTTGCAGCAACAAATCATTGTAAAAGTGTTGGAAGTTGATACGATTAGAAAAAGAATTCAATTGGCTTTAGTGAAGTAATTATGACAGAAAAAGAAAGAAATATAAGAAATAGAAAAATTATACCTCTTAGTTTTAAATATAAGATGCTTTTCCTATTATTTCCTTTTGGTTTTGGTTCTAATTTATTTCCAATTAAAGATTATAATGATTCTGAACTTGAACGATTTAAAAAATATGGCTTTGATAAAAAATACAACGATGCAATAGCATTTAAAAAAATAGGAATCCTTTTATATCTTCTAATACTTTTAATTTTACTACTTTTCAACTCTTAAATTTCATAAAAATTGAAAGTCTGTATTGCCGAAAAACCAAGTGTCGCAAGAGAAATTGCTAACATTCTAGGAGCCAACACCAAACGTGATGGTTACTTTGAAGGCAATGGCTATGCTGTGACCTATACGTTTGGGCATTTATGTACCTTGCTAGAACCAAAAGATTACAAACCGCATTGGAAAAGTTGGGATTTAAACAACTTACCCATGCTGCCTGATCGTTTTGATACCAAAGTAACAGGTGATGCAGGCATCAAAAAGCAATTCAATATTGTAAAAAGTTTGTTTGAAAAAGCATCAGTTGTGATTAATTGTGGGGATGCTGGTCAAGAAGGAGAACTCATTCAACGTTGGGTGATGAATCAATGCAACTACAAAGGCGAAGTAAAACGTTTGTGGATTTCATCCTTGACAGAAGAAGCCATCAAAGAAGGATTTGAAAAGTTAGAACCTTCCAAAAAATACGATAATTTGTATTATGCTGGCTATTCACGTGCAATTGGTGATTGGTTGTTGGGCTTAAATGCCACGCGTTTGTACACTATAAAATACGGTGGTTACAAACAAGTTTTGTCTATTGGACGTGTACAAACTCCCACATTGGCCATGTTGGTAAACCGTTATAAAGAGATTCTGAATTTTACACCTGAACCTTATTGGGAGTTGCAAACGACCTACAGAAATACCCTGTTTAATTATGAAGAAGGTCGATTTCAGAAGAAAGAAGAAGGTGAACTGTTAGCAGCCAAAGTAAAAGAAGCTGATTTTGAAATTGTTTCTGTCATCAAAAAGAAAGGAACAGATTATGCACCTAAATTGTTTGATTTAACAGGCTTACAAGTGCATTGCAATAACAAATTCGGATTTTCTGCAGATGAAACTTTGCAACTCATTCAAAAATTGTATGAAATGAAAGTAGTAACCTATCCAAGAGTAGATACTACGTTTTTACCCAATGATTTGTATCCAAAAGTAGCAGGAATTCTATCAAAATTGACGAATTATAGTGAACTCACGCAACCTCTTTTAGGGAAGAAAATCAAAAAAACATCGCGTGTTTTTGATGATAAAAAAGTCACAGATCACCATGCAATAATTCCTACAGGGGTTCAAACGAATTTGCAATACAATCAGCAGCAAGTATATGACAGTATCACTCGTAGATTTATCGCTGTTTTTTATCCAGATTCTGAAGTTGCAAATACGGCTGTTTTAGGAAAAGCGGCTGATGTTCCCTTTAAAACTACTGGTAAAGAAATCATTACGCAAGGTTGGAGAGTAGTTTTTGCAACCAATGAAAGTGCCATAAAAAAAGAAATCAATGAACTTGCCATTTTACCCACATTTATCAAAGGTGAAAAAGGCCCTCACGAACCTTCGTTTTTAGAAAAGGAAACAAAACCTCCCAAAAATTTCACAGAAGCAAGTTTATTACGAGCTATGGAAACTGCTGGAAAGCAAGTTGATGATGATGAAATGCGCGAATTGATGAAAGAAAATGGCATTGGACGACCTTCCACAAGAGCAAGTATTATAGAAACTTTGTTCAAACGAAAATATATTGAGCGTCAAAAAAAGTTAGTAATTCCTACAAATACTGGCATTGATTTGATTGATTTGATTGATAATGAATTATTGAAATCAGCTGAATTGACTGGTCTTTGGGAAAAACGTTTAAAAGAAATTGAAAGAGGCGAATTCAACGCTGCCACTTTTATCAGCAATATGAAAAAAATGGTGGATGAATTGGTGTATGAAGTGCGTTCCAACACTTCTGTAAAAAGAATTTCATCAAATTCACCTGTCATTGCGAATGAAGTGAAGCAATCTGCAAATCATAAAAAGATTACTTCGTCCTCACGTCCTCGTAATGACAAAAAAAACAAACAACTTGTCGGAAAAAGCTGTCCAAAATGTCAAAAAGGAACACTTTTAAAAGGCTCATCAGCTTTTGGTTGCTCAGAGTATAAAAATCAGTGCGATTTTAAAATTCCGTTTGAAATATTCGGAAAGAAAGTATCTGAAAATCAGTTGATTCGTTTGATTGATAAGGGTTGCACTGCCAATTTAACAGGATTTATTCAAGAAACTAAAAAAGTAGAAGGATTGCTTCGTTTTGATGAAAATTTTAAACTAAAGCTAGAGCAAAAGCATAAATCTGTCATTTCGAGCGCAGTCGAGAAATCTCAAGATAAAATACCCTGTCCCAAGTGCCAAAATGGAACAATTTTAAAAGGCAAAACAGCCTATGGTTGTTCTGAATATAAAAACGGCTGTGACTTTTTATTTCCTTTTGAAAACATCAAAAAAATTGCCAATGGAAAACCGTTGACGAGAGAATTGGTGTTGGAAATAATTTCAAGTTAATTGGTATTCTTTAAAAAAGTATCTTTTGGATATTCGTTCATCACATCTCTCAATATTTGTTCGGTATAGTCTGTAAAATTATCCTCTAAATAATCATCAGCAATCTTTTCTAAGTCAGCCAATATAATAGGGAATTCTTTACACCATTGCTGAATTTCAGTATCAAAGGGTTGCAATCTGCCTAATAAAATGCGTGGTTTGTCTTTGGTTAACAAACCTATAACCCCTAAAATATCGTAACTAAACACCTCCATTTCTAATACAATTTTCTCTTCTTCTTTGGATAACGGAATATTGCTTAAAAATCGTTCTTTTAAAATATGGGTGAGTTCATGCCTTGGCAATCCATACAATTCCTCAGAAATTGGTATCATTTTACATCGAATTTATTTACGAATCATCTTCAAATACAAGGTTTCTACTTTGTCTCTTGCCCAAGGTGTGGTTCTTAAAAACTTCAAACTCGATTTGTAATTCGGGTTGTTTTGAAAACATTTTATTGGAATGAGTTGCCCCAAAGTTTCCCAACCATATTCTAAATACAATTGCTCTAACATCGTTGCTAATTTAATGCCGTGCAAGGGATTATTTGCTTGTTCGTTGCTCATTTATATCGATGATTTTGCAATGCTTTCAATTTCATCTGAACTAAAAATTTGTTGCTTATTTTTGCTGTTGGCGAGTGTAATCAGGCAACTTGCAATCGCGTCTGGATGAATCATTTTATATTTTTGTAAACTTCCCACAAAAAGTGGACTTAATAAACCCATAACGCCCTGCCCTATTCTTTCTCCTAAACGAAATTCAGTTCTATTTCCGCCAATTAACGAAGGACGCACAATGTGAGTTTTTTCAATATTCAGTTTTAAAATGGCTTGCTCCATTTCGCCTTTTGTTTTATTGTAAAAAACAGCACTTGATGCATTGGCTCCCATGGCAGAAACCACTAAAAAAGCTGGAATCCCATTTTGTTTTGCCAATGTTGCTGCTGACACAGGAATCCCAAAATCAATGGCTTTGTATTGCTCCTTGTCTTTGGTTTTTGCTGCAGTTGTTCCAATGCAACAAAAGACTTCATCTGCGTTGAAGTCTTTTGCAAAGGTTTTTGGTTTGTGTAAATCTACTATAAAATCTAAAACTTTTTTATTGGTGACTTTTGATGGACTTCTAGAGAACAGTTTGATGGTTTTATAATTTTCATCAGCAATCAGTTTTTGCAACAAAATACTTCCTGTCAATCCTGAAGCGCCTAAAATAATGGCTGTTTTTGCCATTATTTGTCTAAATCTGGTAAAACAAATGCATCCAAAACCGATTTTTTAGCCATCATTTTTTCAATTTCTTCAGTGGTTCTTGGTGCTTCTCCAGATAGATTTATGGGTCCGTTTTTGGTTACTAAAATATCATCTTCAATTCTAATGCCTATTCCCCACCATTTTTTATCACACGGACTGCCATTCGGAATGTAAATGCCAGGTTCCATAGTTACAATCATATTTTCTTCAAAATTTTCATAATTTCCAGGATCATGAACATCTAAACCAATGTGATGTGAAGTTCCATGCGGAAAATAATTGTGCTTTTCATCTATCGATTTTATAATGCCCAGTTTAAACAACCCTTCGTTAATAATTTTTATTGCAATTTGCCTAGGAGCGCTCATTTTTGCACCAATGGTGTACAAAGCAATCCCAGCTTCTTGTGCATTGTATACCAAATCATAAACGGCTTTTTGCTCGGGTGTAAATTTTCCGTTTGCAGGAATCGTTCTAGTAACATCCGCAGTAAAACCTCTGTACTCTGCTCCTAAATCCATCAAAACCAAATCATTACCCACTTGAGTTTGATTGTTCTCAATATAATGCAAAATACAACCATTGTTTCCAGCACCAACTATGGAAGGATAGCCTTCGTACTCAGCACCATATTTTTTATATACAAACTCATGAATTCCTTGCAATTCCATTTCAGACATATGAGGTTTCATGGCTTTCATCACTTCAATTTGACCAATAGCAGAAATTCGCACTGCTTTAGTAATCAATTTTATTTCAGCTTCCGTTTTAATTTCACGCATTGTGGCCAAATTTGATGGTAAAAAACTCAAATCAATATTCGTTTTTGGTTTCAAAGCCAAACTGATTTTTTGTTTGATATCTTTTCTGATTGCATCTGTTTTTGCAGACTTAAATTGTTTAATGAGTTCATCATCCTTAATATCTTCAAATTGAGTTGATAATCTATCAATAATAT
>JANQTK010000101.1 GCA_030731695.1 Polaribacter sp. | reverse complement strand
GCAGATTGGATTGTTAAAGTGATTGATGTGCATCCTGCTGATGCAGAAGAAAATAACGACAAACTACAAGACCATTTAAAGATGAGCAACTATCATTTAATGGTGAGAAGTGAAGTGATGAGAGGTCGTTTTAGAAATAGTTTTGAATTTCCAGAACCTTTTATAGCCAATAAAAAAACCGATGTAAATATCAAACTACAAGATGTTTTTCACACCTTTAAAAAAGGACATAAATTGCAAATTCAAGTGCAAAGTACCTGGTTTCCTTTAATTGATTTGAATCCTCAAACCTATGTAGACAATATTTACAAAGCCGAAGAAAAAGATTTCAAAACGCAAACGCACACAGTTTTTACAGATTCATCCATCGAATTTTCAGTCTTAAAATAACATATCCAAATGAAAAAAAATATTCAATTACTCGTTTTATTTCTTCTTGCTTTTTCTCTAAAAGCTCAAGAAAAAGCAACACCCATTTTTAAAGATGGTGAAGCACAAATAGTAGAAGCCTTTAACGATCCAAACAAATGGATTCGACATGATTTATGGGTAGAAACTACTTTTGATTCAGATGGAGATGGCAAACTAGACAGAATGCATGTAGATGTTACAAGACCATTTCAAACAGAAACTGAAGGTTTAAAATTGCCTGTAGTGTATGAATCAAGTCCGTATTATGCTGGTACAGCAGGTGATGCTCCTGGATTGTTTTGGGAAGTAAAACACGAATTGGGCGAACAACCAAAACCAAGGACACATGTTGAAGTTGTAAGAAGAGGAGAACGTCCTATTATCTCTAATTCACAAATTAAAACTTGGGTTCCAAGAGGGTATATTGTAGTGCATTCGTCATCACCAGGCACAGGTTTGTCTGATGGTGCTCCAACAGTGGGTGGAAAAAATGAATCACTAGCGCCAAAAGCAGTGATTGATTGGCTAAATGGACGTGCAAAAGGATTTACAGAAAGAGAAGGCACTGAAGAAGTAACAGCCTTTTGGAGTACTGGAAAAGTAGGTATGACAGGTACTTCGTATAATGGAACCATTCCTTTAGCAGCTGCTACCACTGGTGTTGACGGTTTAGAAGCGATTATTCCTGTGGCACCAAATACTTCTTATTATCATTATTATCGTTCAAACGGATTGGTGCGTTCACCTGGTGGCTATTTAG
>JANQTK010000100.1 GCA_030731695.1 Polaribacter sp. | reverse complement strand
CTAATTTACTCCATAATTCTTCTGCTATATGAGGTGCATATGGTGATAATAAAATCAATAAAGGCTCTAAGATTTCACGTTTGTTGCATTGCAAAGCCGTTAGCTCATTTACAGCAATCATAAAAGTGGATACAGAGGTATTGAAAGAAAAATTCTCAATGTCATCTTGTACTTTTTTAATGGTTTTGTGTAAAACCTTTAAAGCCTCCCCTAACCCCTCCAAAGGAGGGGAACTCTCAACAACGTGAAAAGTTCCATTTTCTCCTGAATGATATAATTTCCACAATTTTTTTAGGAAAGAATATACTCCTGAAATTCCTGAAGTTTTCCATGGTTTGGTTTGTTCTAAAGGACCTAAAAACATCTCGAATAAACGTAAAGCATCCGCACCATATTCCACGCAAATTTGATCAGGATTTACTACGTTGTATTTTGATTTCGACATTTTTTCGACTTCTCTAGAAACCTTAAATGTGCCCTCTTTTTGTGTTATAAATTCAGCATTTAAATAATCTTGGTTTAAAGGATGATTTTTAAATCCTTCAATATCTAATTCATCAGAATTGTTTACCAAAGAAACATCTGCATGCAAAGGATTGTTCGTAATCATCACTAAACCTTCATCATTTTGATTCAAATACCCTTTATCTAGTAAATAATTTTTTACAATCGTTTCAAACTCATTATCAGAAGTAAACAAGTCTTTAGAAACAAATATTGTTGGAATTTTCTCAGCAACATCATCATTAGATTTATCAATATCACAGCCATTTTTCACAAAAGAAGTTGCTTTGTAAACAAAAGCTGAAGTTCCCAAAATCATTCCTTGATTGATCAATTTTTTAGCAAACTCATCTACAGGAACAAAACCTTTATCAAACAAGAATTTTTGCCAAAACCGCGCGTACAATAGATGTCCTGTTGCGTGTTCTGAACCTCCAATATACAAATCGACTTCTTTCCAATAGTTCAAAGCTTCTTTACTTGCGAATTCGTTGGTATTTGTGGCATCCATGTATCTGTTAAAATACCAAGAACTCCCTGCCCAACCTGGCATGGTGTTTAGTTCCAGCGGATAAACAGTTTTGTTTTTTAGTTTATCATTAGAAACCACTTTGTTTCCACGAGAATCCCAAGCCCATTCTGTTGCATTTCCTAAAGGTGGTTTTCCATCTTC
>JANQTK010000099.1:1463-21954 GCA_030731695.1 Polaribacter sp. | reverse complement strand
AAAAAAGGACCAATTTTCGCGAATTTTGTATTGGCAGATGAGATCAACAGAGCACCTGCAAAAGTGCAATCTGCTTTGTTAGAAGCCATGCAAGAACGCCAAATAACGATTGGAGATACTACTTTTAAATTAGAAGAGCCTTTTCTAGTAATGGCAACTCAAAACCCTGTAGAACAAGAAGGTACCTATCCTTTACCAGAAGCGCAAGTGGATCGTTTTATGCTAAAAGTGGTGATTGATTATCCAAAACTAGCGGAAGAACAAATCATCATGCGTCAAAATTTAACAGGCGATTATTCTTCTGTAAATCCAGTAATTTCTACGGAACAAATCATCAGAGCTAGAAAAATGGTGGATGAGGTTTATATGGATGAAAAAATTGAAAAATATATTTTAGATATCATTTTTGCAACGCGTTATCCAGACAAATATAAATTAGGTCAATTGAAAGATTTGATCAGTTTTGGAGCTTCTCCACGTGGAAGTATCAATTTGGCAAAAGCAGCAAAATGTTACGCATTTATCAAACGAAGAGGGTATGTAATTCCGGAAGATGTAAGAGCTGTTGTTTTTGATGTATTGCGTCACAGAATTGGAATTACTTACGAAGCAGAAGCTGAAAACTTCACATCAGTTGATATTATCAACGCAATTATTAATGAGATTGAAGTACCTTAAAGCCCCCCTTTAATCCCCCAAATGGGGAAATTTGAGAGCGAAATCAATCTCAATAAATTAAATAAGCTTTGATAAAAAACAGATATAATTTAATAATCAATTCAGTAAAGTCCTTCCTTTTGGGAAGGATTTAGGATGGGCTCATGGATACCAAAGAAATACTCAAAAAAGTTCGGAAAATAGAAATTAAGACAAAACGTTTGTCTAATAATATTTTTGGTGGCGAATATCATTCTTCGTTCAAAGGACGTGGAATGACGTTTTCTGAAGTGCGTCAATATCAATTTGGAGATGATGTTAGAACCATTGATTGGAACGTAACAGCGCGTTATAACGAACCGTATGTAAAAGTTTTTGAAGAAGAACGTGAACTAACCATGATGTTGATGGTTGATATTTCTGGGTCAGAATTTTTTGGAACCACCAATCAATTTAAAAAAGATACGGTTACTGAAATTGCTGCCACTCTTGCTTTTTCTGCAACGCAAAATAATGATAAAGTTGGTTTGATTTTATTTTCTGATGCGATTGAATTGTACATTCCGCCAAAAAAAGGAAAAAGTCACGTATTGAGAATCATCAGAGAATTGATAGAATTTCAACCAAAAAGTAAGCAAACAAACATTTCGGAAGCATTGAAGTTTTTATCAAATGTGATGAAAAAAAGAGCGATTGTTTTTATACTTTCTGATTTTATGGATGATAATTACGAACGTACTTTAAAAATTGCAGGTAGTAAACATGACATTACTGGCATCAGAGTTTATGACAGATTTGATGAAGAAATTCCGAATTTAGGATTGGTACCCATGTTAGATGCTGAAACTGGTGATGTTCAATTGGTAAATACCTCGTCTAAAAATATCAGAACAAACTACAAAGCCAATGCTTTACGATTGACGGATTATTATCAAAATACATTCAAAAGAAGTGGCGCAGGAACCATCAGCACAAGAGTTGATGAAGGTTACGTGAAAAAATTATTAGGCTATTTCAAACAAAAAGGAAGATAGTTGTACATAAAAATGAAAAAAATTTTAGGATACATATTCGCATTGTTTTCAACTATTGGATTTGCTCAAAGTTCAATGGTAAATTCGCAAGTTGAAACATCTAGCATTCGAATTGGAGAGCAATTTCAATATAAAATTTCGGTAAAAGGAACTGAAAATGTCATTTTGCCAAAACTAGTTTTGGGCAAAGGTTTGGAAATTATTGATTCTGCAAAAGTAGATACTGTTAACAATATGTTGATTCAAAAATATGTATTGACAGGTTTTGACAGTGGCGCTTTTTACATTCCTCAACAACAAGTTTTTGTTAGAAATCAAGCATTTCTTACAGATTCATTGTTAATTAATGTAGCAACTGTTGAAATTGATACTACTAAAATTAAAAAATATCCTATAAAATCCATCAAAAGTGAACCTTATGTTTTTGATGATTTTAAAATGTATGTGTATTTATTATTGGCAGCCTTAGCCATTATTGGATTCTGGATTTACTATTTTGTCATCAGAAAACGAAAAGTGGAGGAAGACAAACCAACGTATAAAGTATTGCCTCCATTTGAAGAAGCAATTTATAAATTGAATGAATTAGATGGAAAATTATTGTGGCAAAACAATCAAGTAAAAGAATATTACAGCGAATTGACGGAAATTGTACGTAACTATATTGAGCGTGAATTGCAAGTGCCTGCTTTAGAAAAAACGACGGATGAAATTATAGGAATGTTACGTGATTTTCACGATGCAAATACCATTCAAACTTCAAAAGAAACCATCAAAAAATTAAAAGAATTATTGCAAGAAGCTGATTTAGTGAAATTTGCAAAATCAAAACCAATTGCAATAGAAATTGAAGAAGACAGAAAAGATGCTCAAGAAATCATCAGTAATTTAAAACCAAAATCAATACCAAAAAAAGATGAATTGGAATAATTTCGAATTTCTAAATCGCGAATTTTTGTGGTTGCTTGTTTTGATTCCGTTGCTAGCAATTTGGTATTTTTTATCGCATAAAAAAGAAGGAGCAACCCTTTTAATGCCCAATGTAAAAGGTTTTAAAGCAAATACATCTTTACTTTCAAAATTAAAACCTTTATTGCATGTATTGCGTCTTTTAGCAATTGCAGCCATCATCATTGCATTTGCAAGACCAAGAAATGTGGCTGTAAGTTCTAAAATAAAATCCAATAACGGAATTGATATTGTGATGGCTGTAGACGTATCTGCAAGTATGCTTGCTCGCGATTTAAAACCAAACAGATTGGAAGCTTTGAAAGTTGTTGCCAGTAATTTTGTGGACAGAAGACCTAATGATAGAATTGGAATTGTGTTATATGCTGGAGAAAGTTATACGCAAACACCCATTACTAGCGACAAAAGAATTGTGAAAAGCGTTATTTCTGAATTGCAATGGGGACAATTAGATGGTGGGACTGCTATTGGAATGGGTTTAGGTTCCGCTGTTAATAGATTGAAAGACAGCCAAGCAAAAAGTAAAGTAATTATTTTATTGACAGATGGTGTAAACAATTCTGGAAATATCGACCCAAAAACAGCTGCTGAATTGGCAAGAGATCTAGAAATAAAAGTGTATACAATCGGAATTGGAACCAATGGAATGGCCGATTTTCCCTGGAGCAAAGACCCAAGAACAGGATTGCTAAATTTTAGAAAACAGCAGGTAGAAATTGATGAAAAACTGTTGCAATATATTGCAAATCAAACAAATGGAAAATATTTTAGAGCTACAAACAATCAGGATTTACAAGAAATTTATGATGAAATTGACAAGCTTGAAAAAACAGAAATAGAAGAATTTAAATATTACAATTACCAAGAGCTTTACAGACCATTGATTTTTTTAGCACTAGGCTTGCTTGTTTTAGAATTTTTATTGAGAAACATTTTATTTAAAAGCTTTATATAATGTCAGAATTATACAGATTAGAAGAACCCAAATATTTTTTATTATTAGCCATCATTCCTGCAATGATTGTGGTTTTTCTGATGGTTTTTTGGTGGAAAAAAAGAAAACAACGCCTTTTTTCTGATGTTACTTTACTAAAAAAATTAGCGCCAAACACCTCTCCTTTTAAAGCTAGTTTAAAATTAACAATGTTGCTTTTTGCAGTTGCATTTTTGATAATTTCTTTGGTAAACCCAAAAATGGGTTCAAAATTGGAAACTGTAAAAAGAGAAGGTGTAGATGTCGTTTTTGCTTTAGACGTTTCTAAAAGTATGTTGGCTGAGGATATTGCGCCAAACAGATTGGAAAAAGCGAAACAAATTACCTCCAAAATTATAGATAATTTAGGTTCTGATAGAGTGGGAATGATTGTCTATGCTGGAAATTCATACCCTTTAATTCCCATTACAACGGATCATGCTGCAGCCAATATGTTTTTGCAAAATGCCAATCCTGAAATGGTTTCAAGTCAAGGAACAGCCATCAGTGAAGCATTAGAATTGGCAAAAACTTTTTTCAATGATGAGGAACAAACCAACCGTTTTTTAATTATCATTTCTGATGGTGAAGATCATCAAGAAGAAACCAAAGAAGTTGCTCAAAGTTTGATAAATGATGGTGTAAAAATTTACACTATTGGTATTGGAACCGAAAAAGGAGGTCCAATTCCTATGCGTTTGAATGGCACAATGATTGGTTATAAAAAAGACAATCAAGGAGAAACAGTGATTACCAAAAGGAATTCAGAAATTTTAGAAGACATTTCTTCTATTGGCGAAGGAAAATACATTGATGGAAATTCGACTGATAATCCTGTAAATGAAATTACAGAAATCATCACAAATGCTCAAAAAAGTGAGTTTGAAACGAAACAATTTTCTGATTACAAAGATCAATTTCAATGGTTTTTGGCAATTGCAATTTTGTTTTTATTACTAGATGCTTTCCTATTTGATAAAAAAACAAAATGGGTAAAAAATATCGATTTGTTTAACGAAGAAAAAACAACAACATAAAATGAAAATACTATTAAATACGCTTATTTTTTTAGGAATATTCTTTTCTGGGTTGGAAATTATGGCTCAAAAAGATACGATTGCCTTGCAAAGAAGTGCACGAAAATTAGTGAGAGAAGGAAATGCATTGTACGAACAACAAAAATTCACAGACGCTTCTGTTGCTTATAAAAAAGCATTAAATAACAGTGCGTATTATGACAAAGCCAGTTATAATTTAGGCAATGCTTTGTATCAAGATAAAAATTATCAAGAAGCAATTCCACAATACGAATTGACAGCAAAAACAGCTACAGATAAGTATACAAAAGCGGAAGCATATCATAATATTGGCAATGCTATGATGGAAACAAAAAATTATCAAGGAGCAGTAGATGCGTATAAAAATTCGTTGAGAAACAATCCAAATGATGATGAAACACGCTACAACTTGGCTGTTGCTCAAAAGTTATTAGATAAAGAAAATCAAGATAATAAGGACAACAAAGACAATAAAGATAACAAGGACAAGAAAGATAAAAAAGACCAAAATCAAGATAAAAAAGAAGGAGAAGACAAGGATAAAAAAGACGATAAAAACAAGGATGGAGAAGGAGATAAAGATAAAAAAGATCAGAATCAAGATAAAAAAGAGGATGATAAAAATCAAAAAGAGAAACCAAAACCTCAACAAGGAAAAATGTCTCCTGAACAAATAAAACAATTGTTGGAAAGTTTGCAAAACGAAGAAAAAAAGACGCAACAAAAAATGAATGCTCAAAAAGCAAAAGGAGACAAGTTAAAACAAGAAAAAGATTGGTAAATTTGCCCGTTTTTTAAGAGAAAAATGAAACTGAAAATTTACATATCATTTATAATAAGCATATTATCATATTCGATTTTTGCACAACAAGCAGAATTGAGTGTTTCAATAAGTAAAAACACGTTGGGTTTAAATGAGCGTTTACGCATTGAGTTTTCAATAAACAAACAAGGTGGAGATAATTTTACGCCACCAAAATTCAAAGAGTTTAAAGTTGTTGCAGGCCCAAGTCAATCTGTAAGCCAATCTTGGATTAATGGAAAAGTAACATTTTCGCAATCATATACCTATATTTTAAAGCCCATAAGAAAAGGCGAACTTATTATTGAACCTGCTTCTATTGAAATTAGTGGAGAAAAAATTTATACAAAATACATAAAAGTAGTTGTAACTGACCCAATTGATATTCCTGATGATCCTAATGATCCTGAATATATTGCGAATCAAAATATTCATTTAGTTGCTGAAGTCACAAAAACAAATCCTTATGTTGGTGAAGGAATTTATGTAGAATATAGGTTGTATGTAAGTGAAAACGTGAGTGTTTTTGACACTTCTGTTACAGAAGCTCCACAATACAATGGTTTTTGGAACCAAGAAATTCAAATTGATGGATATCCTGTGAAAATGGGAAAATACAATGGGCAAAATTACAGGTATATTGTGCTACAAAAAGCATTATTAGTTCCTACAAAAACAGGAAATTTGACCATTGATCCCATGAAAATGGATATTGTAATTGGTGTTCCAACAGGAAGAGCTGATTTTTTTGGAAATGTCATCAGTAAAAATATCAGAAAAGAATTTGCTTCACCAAAGAAAACAATCAACCCAAAAGAATTGCCATTAAATGGAAAGCCTGAGAATTTTACAGGTGCAGTTGGTGATTTTAGTTTCAATGTAACATTGAGCAAAGAAGTGTTGAAAGCCAATGAATCATCGCAAATAAAAGTAGATGTTTCAGGAAAAGGAAACTTAAAATTATTTGAACTTCCTACAGTGGAAACTCCTGCTGAATTGGAAAAATATCAACCAGAAAGAAAAGAAAATGTTCGTATAAATACTGATGGAATCAGTGGTTCTGTGTCTGATTCATATACCATTGTTCCTCAATTTAAAGGAAAATATAAAATTCCGAAAGTATCATTTTCGTATTTTAATCCGAAAGAAGGAGTGTATAAAACCATCACAACAGAAGATATGTACGTAGACGTTTTGGAAGGCAAAGAATTGGTGTCACCAAATAATGAAAATTCACAAAATACTGTTGAAAAACAAGATGTAGTTTCGTTGGGAAATAATTTCAGATATATTCAAACAAAAACCGTTTTTCAAACTAAAAAGACAGAAGATTTTTACAATTCGAACTTGTTTTATTTGTTGTTATTATTGCCATTTTTAGCGATTCCAATTGGTATTTTTATTGGAAAAAGAAATGAAGCACGAAATAGTGATTTAGTTGGAATTCGTTTGCGTAAAGCAGAAAAATTAGCCCGAAAATTCTTGTCGGAAGCACAAAAACAATTGGGTAAAAAAGAGGCATTTTATGAAGCTTTAGAGCGTGCTTTGCACAATTATTTAAAAGCAAAATTAAACATTGAAACTGCTGATATTAGCAAAGAGAAAATCACTCAAATCTTAGAGGAAAAGAAAGTTGACTCGGAAACAATAACTAAATTTATTGCGGTGTTGCAAGCATCAGACTTTGCACGATACACACCAGTTACGAATACTGAAATGACTAAAGAATTCGAAAAAGCAAAAGAAGTAATCGTTCAATTAGACAAACAATTATAATTATGAAAAACATCATTTTTTTATTGCTACTGTTTGCGAACACTTTATTAGCTCAAAGTATTGATGATCTTTTTTATTCGGCAAATGATTTTTACAAGAACGAAAAATTTGACAAAGCCATTGAATTGTATCATCAAATTGAGTCAAAAGGAACGATTTCGGTTGAATTGTATTACAATTTAGGAAACTCCTATTATAAAATCAATAAAGTTGGTCCTGCAATATATTATTTTGAAAAAGCGTTAAAATTAGACCCAACATACGAAGATGCTCAAAATAATTTGATTTTTGCAAAGCGATTGGCATTGGACAACATTCAAGAAATTCCGAAAAACATCTTTCAAAAAATCAATTCTAACTATTTTCAGCAACTTTCTTACAATCAATGGGCTATAGTTTCGATTGTTTTTTCCTTCTTAGCTTGCCTTTTATTTTTATTATTTTACTTCGCAAATTCTCCTACAATAAAGAGAGTTTATTTTGGTTCAAGTATTGGTAGTTTTTTATTATTAATTATTTCTTTTTCAATTACTTACAATCAATTTTTATTCTTTAAAAACAACAAAGAAGCCATTGTTTTTGCTGAGACATCTACAGTTAAAAATGCACCTACTTTCAACTCTGAAGAGGTTTTTTTGTTACACGAAGGCACAAAAGTGATTGTTTTGGATGCTATAGATAACTGGAAAAAGATTAAATTAGCAGATGGAAAGCAAGGTTGGATCATTGCTAAAGAAATAAAAGAAATATAAATGGAATTTATTGTATACATCATACCTTTTTAAAATCCCCTTTTTATTTAAAAATTAAAGATGCTTGCTAAATTTAGTAGGCATTCTTTTTTTTATCAAATCATTTATCTACCTTTAAACGTATCAATCAAAACTAATTTTAATAAAAAACTTACATGAAAAATTTATTCACCAATGTTAAAGGTGATGCCTTTGGAGGTATTACTGCTGGTATAGTTGCATTGCCTCTTGCTCTAGCTTTTGGTGTTTCATCTGGCTTAGGGCCCACTGCAGGGTTGTATGGCGCAATTTTTATTAGTTTTTTTGCAGCTCTTTTTGGTGGTACAAACACACAAATTTCTGGTCCAACTGCTCCAATGACTGCTGTAAGTATGATTATTATTGCAGGAATTATAGCTGCTAATGAGGGTGATGTTTCTAGAGCTTTACCGGCAATTTTAAGCGTTTTTCTTTTAGCGGGTTTGTTTCAAATTGGTTTGGGGGTAATTGGTTTAGGAAAATATATTCGGTACATTCCTTATCCTGTGGTTTCAGGTTTTATGACGGCTATCGGATTAATTATTATACTTACTCAAATTTTACCATCTGTTGGATATTATCCAAAAGAAGACATTGAATTTGTATCAAAATTTAGACCCAAAGCTGAAGAAATAATTTTAAAAAACATTCTTAATGAAGAAGCAGGAGAGGGTATTTTAGTGTTAGAAAATTTTAGAGAAACAATAGAGAGAGGAAATAAAATAACAGCTGATGATATTTTAAAAGAAGCTCAAACCTTGGCAGCAGCAGAAACTTCGGGTGCTTTAGGAGCTATTAAAGCATTTCCAAGAGCACTTCAAAACATTGAGTGGCTTGAGCTTTTACTAGCTTTAGGAACCATTTTTATTATTTATGCTTTTAAACGGATAACAACTAAAATACCAAGTACACTTGTTGCACTAATTATTACGTCTGTAATTGCAGTTGGTTTTGATTTAAATTATAGAACTATTCAAGAAATACCTGCTGGTATTCCGCAAATTAAATGGGAAATCTTTTCTGAGTTTTCTTTTAGCAATTTAAGTCCTTATATACTAACAGCTTTAACATTAGCTCTTTTAGGAGCAATTGATTCGCTTTTAACTAGTATTGTTGCTGACAACATGACCAAAACACAGCACAATCCTAACCAAGAATTAATAGGTCAAGGAATTGGAAATAGTATTGCAGCCTTTTTTGGAGGCATTCCTGGAGCAGGAGCAACTATAAGAACCGTGGTAAACATTAATGCAGGAGCAAAAACAAAACTATCAGGAATGATTGCTGGGGTTATGTTACTAATAATAATGCTAGGTTTAGGGCCTATTGCCTCTAAAATACCTGCTGCAGTTTTAGCCGGAATTTTAGTAACTGTTGGTATTGGAGTAATGGATTATAAAGGCTTAAAAGCTATTCCTTATTTACCAAAAGACATCAAATTTGGACCTATAAAAATTAGTTCAGAGGTCTTAATTATGTTGATTGTTTTATTGCTTTCTACTTTTTGGAATTTAATTTATGCAGTTGGTATTGGGTTGATCGTTGCCTCATTACTATTCATGAAAAAAATTGGAGATTTAACCGCAGAAAGATCTGACATTAAAACTTTAAAAGAGGAAGCTTGGGCTGATGAAAAAAAATTCCCAAAAAATCTTTCAGAAAATGTATATATCAAGCATATAAAAGGCCCTTTATTTTTTGGTTCTACTAGCGATTTTAAATCATTATCTCAACAAATTCCTAATTCAGCAAAAATAGTGATTATGCGCTTGGGAAGAATGCAATATATGGATCAATCTGGCTTATATGCGATGGAAGATATGCTGCAAGATTTAAAAAATAAAAACGTAGAAGTTGTATTTGTAAATTTACTAAAACAACCAAAATACATGATGGAACGTATTGATATTATTCCTGATTTTATTCCTGAAGAACGAATTTTTAAGTCGTTTACAGATTGTATTTCATGGATAAAAGAAAATTTAAAAGACTCGAATTAAAAAAATGAAAGATAACTATTACGAAAATCTGCTTATAAATAACAAAGTTTGGGCAGATGAAATGATCGCAAACGACAAAGATTATTTTATAAAATTATCTAAAGCACAAACGCCACCACTATTATGGATTGGTTGCTCAGATAGTAGAGTCCCTGCAAATGTAATCACAGGAACACTTTCTGGCGAAATATTTGTGCACAGAAACATTGCAAATATGGTAGTGAGCACTGATATGAATATGTTGAGTGTATTGGATTATGCAGTAAATCACTTAAAAGTAAAACATGTTGTGGTTTGCGGACATTATGGTTGTGGTGGCGTTGAAGCTGCCATGTCGAATAAATCTTTAGGATTGATCAACAAGTGGATTCGAAATATCAAAGAGGTATATCGTGAAAACTATACAGAATTGAACAAAATTAAAGATGATAAAAAACGTTTTGATAGATTGGTTGAACTCAATGTAATTGCGCAAGTATATGATTTGGCAAAAACATCAATTGTTCAAAAATCATGGAAAGATGAATCTGGTTTAGCGCTTCATGGATGGGTTTATGGATTGGATAATGGACTTATCAAAGACTTAAAAGTAACTATGAATAGTGATGAACATTTAGACGATGTTTTTAAATTAGATGTTTAAATAACCATTAATTTTAAAAAGCAAAACCATCAAAAGTAATTTTTGATGGTTTTTAGTTTTACAATACTACTCATAAAACATCACTTTAAAATAACTGAACGACTGCATAATAAATAGGCATTCCAATTGTAATATTAAAAGGAAATGTAATTGCCAAAGCCATGGGAATGTAAATTCCAGCATCTGCTCTTGGCTCTGCCAATTTCATGGTTGCAGGCACAGCAATGTAAGAAGCTCCTGCAGCTAAAATGGCAAATAACAATCTATTTCCCTCGCTTTCTGTGATAAAACCACTCAAATACGCTACCAACATTCCATTAAAAAGAGGTACTATAATTCCGAAAACAAATAAGAAAAATCCATATTGCTGAAAACCTTTAATTCTGTTGGCAGTAACCATTCCCATTTCTAATAAGAAAAGGGATAAAAATCCTTTAAAAATATCGGTTGTAAAAGGCTCAATTCCTCTTGCTTGAGTAGCATCTGACACCAAACCAATCACTAAACTCCCTACTAACATCAATACACTTCCGCTTGTAAAAGAATGTTTTAAAACAGCTGAAACAGATTTCTTATCTGTTTTTGTATTGTCATTTAACATGATTAAAATGACACCCACAATAATTGCTGGAGACTCCATAATTGCCATAATAGCAACCATATGTCCGCCAAAAGTTACTCCTTGATTTTCTAAAAAAGATACAGCAGTTACAAAAGTTACAGCACTTACTGATCCATAAGCAGCTGCAATTACTCCAGCATTTGGCGTACCAACTTTTGATTTTAAGATATAAAACGTGTATAAAGGAACAATTACGGAAAGTGCAATTGCAAACAAAATTGAATACAAAATTTCTGAATTGAATTCACTGTGAGACAATTCTTGACCACCTTTAAATCCGATAGCAAACAATAAATACAAAGAAATAAATTTTGAAGAAGAATCAGGAATTTTTAAATCACTCTTAACAAGTGAGGCAATAATTCCCAAAACAAAGAATAATAACACCGGGTTTGTTAAATTACTGATTAAAATATCAATACTCATTTTGGTTGATTTTTAAATTGCAGCAAAACTAATTCCATAAATTCATATATTTTTATTTAATTTTGTTATGCAACACATTAATAATATTTATGAACTTTACCTTACATCAACTAAAGGTATTTATAACCATCGTTGAAAACAAAAGTATAACAAAAGCTGCAAATGAACTGAATATGACTCAACCAGCAGCGTCTATTCAATTAAAAAATTTTCAAGATCAATTTGAAATTCCGTTGTCAGAAGTAATTGGAAGACAGTTTTATGTTACTGAATTTGGTAAAGAAATATATGAAATTGCACAAGAAATTCTCAATAAAACAGAGACTATTCAATATAAAACAGAGGCTTTTAAGGGCTTGCTTTCTGGAAAATTAAAAATATCTGTTGTGTCTACAGGCAATTATGTGATGCCCTATTTTTTGAATGGATTTTTAAAAAAACATCCTAATGTAGAGTTGGTATTAGATGTATCCAACAAAACCAATGTCATCAAAGATTTAGAGCAAAATTTGGTCGATTTTTCTTTGGTTACTGTTAGTCCAACACATTTAGAATTGAACGAATTACCAATTATGGAAAATAATTTGGTGTTAGTTGCCTCAAAAAACAACACGTTGTTGAATAATGATAAAAACGAAAAATCAATTTTTAAAACGATTCCATTAATTTTTAGAGAAGAAGGTTCTGGAACAAGACATACCATGATGGAGTTTTTTAAACAAGAAAAAATCGCTCCAAAAACACAATTGGTATTGACTTCCAATGAAGCTATCAAGCAAGCTGTTGTTGCTGATATCGGCGTTTCAATTGTGTCATTATTGAGTATTAAAAATGAATTGTTGCAAAATGAAATCAAAATCATTCCTACTAAAGGATTGCCTTTACAATCAACCTGGAAACTTATTTATTTAAAAAAGAAAGAGTTATCGCCAGTTGCGGCTGCATTTTTAAAGTATGTTGCCTCAGAAAAAGAAAGCGTTTATGCTCAATATTTTGCTTGGTTAGATGCTATTTTAGAGTAATGCTTTTTTATAGTCAAATACTCTTTTCCAGTCTTCAGGTTGAACAATAATTGATGGAAAAAGTGTAGGAGATATTATTTTTATAGGTGCATACAAAACAGATTCCTCTTTAATTTTTTCAGTTAAAAAAGGAATTTTCGTTTTTATTTTATCCATAAAAACAAAAATAAAACTAAAAATAAGCGCTGTTTTTAAAACTCCAAAAAGACCACCTAAAAGTTTATTTACAATTCCTAAAGCGGTGATATCTGCCACTTTTGTAAGAATTTTTCCTGTAAAAATTACCAGTAAAACAACTCCTAAAAAGGTAATAATGTACCCTACAATTTTATTGGTTCTGCTATTCCAACCTAAAATACTTTCTCTCAAAAAATCTTCTGCATAATACGAAAAATGAATCGCAACATAAATTCCTAATAGTACAGCTACTAACGAAGCAATTTCAGAAAAAAGTCCTTTGATAAAACCACTTATAAAGCCTAAAATTAAAAAGGACGCTAGTACAATATCAAAAATATTCATTGAAAAAATAATTTATCCAAACCTACACCTTTTTTTTACAATTTAAAAATGAAGCTAGTATCTTTACATTTTTAAAAAAATAAGTAATGACAAAAGTAGTAACCTTAAAAGAAAAGTGGGATTTTTTGGTAGAAAAATTGACTGAAAAATTTTCTGATGGAGAAGAATTAAATTTGGATGGAATTATTTATTTAATTGGTGTTCAAGAGCTCGGACAAGGTTATCGCACTTTTAAAAAAGATGAAAAACTTAATTTAATGCACATTGCTATTTGCAAATTGTTAGAACCTTATGGTTATTATGAATTCGATTTTTTTGATGAAGATGGTTGGCCTCACTATAAAACTATCACTGAATTGCCCAACTTAAAACCAGGTGAACAGACTATTTTAATGAAAGAAGCTATTTTAGCCTATTTTGAAAACTTAGAATTCTTCGAAGATTAAGTAACAGCCAATTTTCGAATCATTATTGACAACACTTTTGGGAAAAATCGTTTTACAAATACACCCAATTTTTCTTTAAATCCGCCAATATACACTTCTTCTTTTTTGTTTTTTATAGCTTTTGACATCAGTTTTGCAAAACGCTCTGGTTGCATTCCATTTTTTGTAGCAACATCCATTTTTTTTTGTGGAGTTCCATTACCTGTCAATGCATTTTTAGAAACATTAGTATTTACAAAACCAGGACAAACCAAGGTTACTGAAATATTATCTTGAAAATGTTCAGCGCGTAAACTATCAAAAAAACCGTGCAAAGCATGTTTACTTGCTGCATAACTAGATCGTAAAGGTGTTCCTATTTTACCAACAATACTTGTAGTCACTACAAAATGACCCTTTTTTTGTTGTATAAAATGAGGCAAAAGTGCCTTAGTCAAGGCTACTGTCCCCAAAAAATTGATGTCCATAATTCGTTTATCCACCAAAATATCAGTGTCTTTCACCAAAGAACGTTGACTAATTCCACCATTGTTTACTAAAATATCAATCGAGCCAAAAGCAGCAATTGCAGTTTCAACTTTTTCAGAAAACTTATTAGAATCTTCTAAATCTAACGGAATTATTTTTACGTTTTTGGGTGTTTTGCATTCATTTTTCACCAATTCCAAACCATTGAGATCTCTTGAGGAAAGAATCAATTTCGCATTTTGTTGACTCAATTCAATCGCCAATGCTTTTCCAATTCCAGAGGAAGCTCCTGTAATCCAAACAATTTTATTTGAAAAATCCATACATATAATTTTAACGTTACAAGATACCAATTTTGAACTAGAAATAGTACTTTTGATGTGAATTTGGAATATGATTAAAAAAGAAAAATTGACACAAAAAATGACTAAAACTATTCTTGCATCCCTTATTTTTTTTACTTCAATAAGTTTTTCACAACATAAAATTAAAGGAATAATGGTTCCAAAAGTGAAAACAGATTGGGTTATTGTATATAAAATTGAGGGTACAAAACAAGTTTTTGTAAACAATACAACCTTAAAGACCGATTCTCTAAAAATTGGAAACAAAAAAGAAGCTTCAAGTGTATTTGAAATTACCCTTCCTTCTTATGCTAAATCTGGCGCTTACAGAGCAACTTATGCTTTAGAAGGCGCAGGATCTGTCGATTTTTTTTACCACAAAGAAGATGTAACTTTTCGTTTCAACCCACAATACCCTAATGAAACGATTACTTTTTTAAAATCGGATGAAAATAAATTATACAAAGAATATTTAGCAAAAATTAGCACTGCTCAAGAAAAACTAGACTCAATTCAGATTGCTGCTTTTCAAAATCCAGGATTAAACAGTAAAGAATCCTATAAAAAAGCATTGGCAAAAGTATTGAAAACACAACAAAAATATGAAGAGCTTGCTAAAAACAAGTACATTTTTCCATTGGTAAAAGCAACTTCAAGAAACAATGTTCCTGAAATTGAAACGTCACCAAATGCATATATGGAAGCAATGAAAACTACCTATTTTGATAAGATTGATTTTTCTAATGAAACACTGAGAAATTCTTCATTTATAACAGACAGAGTTGCCGATTTTGTGTTTTATCTTAATTTTTCTGATGATGAAAAAACACAACAAAACTTGTATAAGGAAGCCATCAAAAAAGTACTTGGAAAAATAAAAAATCAAACATATCAAAAAGAAATTATTGAATTTATAATTACACAATTTGAAGCGACTAAAAATTTAGAAATCATTGATTATCTCTTTGAAAATCATTACAATAAATTACCAGTAAACTTGCAAGATGCTAAATTTAAAAAAGAAAAGTTAGCGCTTTTTGCAACCGAAATTGGCAGAATTGCACCTGATTTTTCTTGGACAGAAAAAGGCAAAAAGATGCAATTATCTACCTTAAATGATGCAACAGAATATGTGTTGGTTTTTTGGAGCACAAGTTGTTCACATTGTCTTCGTGAAATTCCGCAATTGCATACGTACTTAAAAGACAAAAAAAATATTAAAGTAATTGCTTTTGCACTTGAAAAAGATGCCACTGTTTGGGAAAGTTTTACAAAAACAAACCTTTTTGGATGGCACAATGTTTTAGGGTTAAAAAAGTGGGAAAACGAGGTTGCAAAAACGTATCAAATCGTATCTACACCATCTTATTTTGTGTTGGATAAAAACAAAAAAATTATTGCAAAGCCTGATGAAATTGACGATGTAAAAGCGTTTTTTAATCAGAAATAATACTATCAAAAGTTGAATTTTTTAGTTCAGTAATTATTTTATATTATTTTGTTTTTTTTTGATAAATTAGCGGAAAACAATTCGATTACTAAAAAAGAATTTTACAATTAAATATATAGTAAATGGCCACAAATTACGAAGTTAATAGTACAATAGTCGATTTGACATTTTTAAATGAAAATTTTGGTCAAGATTATGATGCTTATAGCCAAATGATTGTATATTTTTTAGATCAATCAGACGAAAAAGTACTTCAATTAAAAGAAAGTGTTCAAAAATCTGATTTTATAAATATCAAAAGTGCCGCACATTTTTTAAAATCAACTTTCAATATTATGGGACTAAAATCTACACAATCTTTGATTGAAATGGAACATTTAAGTATAAGAGAATCAAGCATTGAAAGAATTTCTGAACTTTTGAATAATGTTGTTATAGATTTGGACGAAAGTCTCATTGAATACAAAAGAATATTATCAATTATTACTGAGCTTAAAAATAAGCACTGATAATATTTCATAATTCTGAAAATGAATAAAACTAAAAATCGCTTATTAAATCGTTTATTGCTTATTTACGTTTTTGTATCAAGTTTATTTTTGATGTTTGAGTGGATTTTTAAGAAACCTCTTTTTTTTATTGATACAAATAAAATAATTTTTACAAAATTCAATACGGCTTTTTTACTTCTTTTATCAGCTTTGGTAATTTTTTTTTATAAAAAAAAGATTACATACTTTAAATTTATTTCGAATAGTATTGCTGTTATATTAATGATCTTCAGTATTTTAAATTTATTTCAATTTGCTTTACATCAAGATTTTTACATTGACAATATGATAGTTACAGATGTTTTTTCTAAGAATTTACCAGGAAGAATGTCATTAATAGCATCGTGTTGTTTTTTGTTTTATTCAATTGGTATTTTTTCGTTGAATTACAAAAAGAAATGGGTAGTAAAATTTGGACAAAATATTTTTCTTTTAGGACCTATATTGGCATTTATCAATATTATAACAGTAATTTTAATTAGTATTATTGGAGTTGAAAAGATTGATTTTTTAAAGATAATGCCTTTACCAACTTCAATATCTTTTGTATTTATTTTTTATTTATTGTTGCTACAATTCCCAAATGTTGGATTCAAGAAAGTGCTTTTTGGCAATAGTTTAGGAAGCAAAATTTTAAGAAAATCAATTCCATTTGTCACTTTTATTCCATTATTTGTTGGATATGTGATGTTGATTTTAACCGAAAAAGGGTTATTAAGTTCGGCAATTGGCATTATTTTATACACAATAACACTTATTTTAACGGCTTTTATTTCTGTATATTTTACTTCAATAAACATCAATAAATCATATCAATTTAGAAAAAATGCTGAACGAAATTTGGTTTTAAAAAATGAAGAATTAGAACAATTTAAATATGCGCTGGATCAAATTGCAATTATTGTGATTTTTGATAAAAATTACATTATAAAATTTGTAAACAAAAACTTTTGTGACATTACCAATTTTAGTGAAGAAGAAGTTCTTGGTAAAACAAATTTAATTATTCGTTCAGATGAACATTCAAATGCGTTTTTTGATGAACTTTGGAATACTATTTCTTCTGGAAAGCCTTGGTCTGGAGAAATTAAAAATAAAACTAAAGATGGAAAATATTTTTGGACAAACACTTCAATAATTCCCTTAAAAAAGAGAGAAAACCATGTTGAAGAATACATTACTATCAAAATAGATATTACCAAAAAGAAAGAATCTGAAGCATTGCTGGCGTCTAATTACGTTAAAAAATTAGAGCAAAAAAATATTGAATTAGAGCAGTTTACCTATATTACATCTCACGATTTGCAAGAGCCTTTAAGTACAATTTCTAGTTTTTATGAAATTTTAAACAAAGAATACAGTGATAAATTTGATGATAATGCAAAACAGATTTTTGAATTTATAAATAGTGCTTCAAGCAGAATGAGTCAGTTGATAAAAAATTTATTAGACTACTCTAGGCTTGGTTATAGTGAGCAGCTAAAGGAAATGAATATCAATCACATTATAAAAGATGTTGAGGCTGATTTAAGTGCTTTAATTTTTCAAAAAAAAGCAACTATTGTGTATGATAATTTGCCCAATTTAAAAGTATTTCCTACTATTATGAGAGTAATGTTCCATAATTTGATTAGCAATGGAATTAAATTTTCAAAACCGGATGTTGCTCCAATTATCAAAATATCAGCAGTTTTAAAAAATAATATTTGGGAATTTTCTATAAATGATAACGGAATAGGAATTGCTGAGGAGCACCAAAAGAAAATTTTTGCTATCTTTCAAAGACTTCATTTAAAAGAAGATTATGGAGGTGTTGGAATAGGCCTTGCGCATTGCCAAAAAATTGTAAGTTTGCATGAAGGAGAAATTTGGGTAAAGTCAAAACCAAATGAAGGAAGTTCTTTTTATTTTACAATCCCTAATACATAATACACATGAAAAAATTAGACACTATTTTATTGATTGATGATGATCCAGCAACCAATTTTTTACACAAATTTATTTTACAAAAAGAGAGTTGTGCTGAAAATATTCTCGCTTTTCAAAATGCAGAAGAAGCTTTGGAATATATAAAAGAAACCATAAAAAGTGGTTTTCATTATCCTGAATTGATTTTTTTAGACATCAATATGCCAAGAATGAATGGTTGGGAATTTATTGAAGAGTATAACAAAATTTCAAACGAAAACAAAGTAAGCAAAATTGTAGTGATGCTTACAACCTCTCTAGATCCAAAAGACAAGGAAAAAGCAGAAAGCATTAAAGATATTAATCAGTTTTTATCAAAACCATTAACTCTCGAAAAAATCCATCAGGTTTTAGAGTCTTTTAATCTTTTGAAATAATAAGTTTTTTTAGAAGATTTAATTTACAAAAGCAGCCCTTTGCAAACGGTCATTTACAGAAACTCCTAAGCCGATTTCTGGTAGTTTTTCTGCAATAATAACATCAAGTAGCAAAGCATCTAATTCGTGCAAAGCATCGTATAAATTGGTTGCTGCTTCTGATAAATTTGCCGTTTTTGAAAGTACGATTTCGTGAAAAATTTCATTACTTTTAAACGAGGATTTAAACGATAAAACGCCTATTTTTTTTCCTTGATGTTTTTCAATTTCTGATAAAATATCAGTCGTTAAAATAGTCAATGTTTTTGGTGCATAATGTTTCAGCAACATTCCTGGCGCATCAGGATTTTCTTCTTTGTTGTTTTTGATAGCTACTTTTCCAATCACTTTTTCAATATCTTCAATTGATAAAGCGCCTAATCTATACAAAACAGGTTCGTCATTTTCAAAGCCAATAATGGTAGATTCTATACCGTTTTTACAAGGGCCACCATCCAAAACCATTTGAATATCATTTTTAAAATAACGTTCTACATGCTCAGGTTTTGTAGGGCTGATGCTGTTAAAAGGATTGGCACTTGGCGCTGCTAATGGAAAAGGCAATTGTTGTAACAATTCTAATGTTAATGGATGATTTGGTACACGAACAGCTACTGTGTCTTTCCCTGCAGTAATCAAATCAGGAATGGTATTTTTTTTTGGTAACACCAAAGTTAGTGAGCCTGGCCAAAAAGCAGTTGCTAATATTTTTGCTTTTTCAGGAATGTAAGAAACAACTTTTTCTAAAGAATCAAAAGAAGGAATGTGAACAATTAACGGATTGAAATGAGGTCTTTTTTTAGTAGAAAATATTTTTTGAATTGCTTTTTCGCTAAAAATATTTCCAGCCAAACCATACACAGTTTCTGTGGGAATTGCTACCAAATCTTCATTGCAAAGCAATTCAATGGCTTTTTGGATGTCTTTAGAAATAATACTCATAACAGATGCAAAATTACGTATAAAATCTAAAATTCGGGAGCCACAGTAAAACTCATTTTTTTCATCGTTTTTGGATGTAAAAATTCTATAAATTCTGCATGTAAATGCAATCTTTTTCCTTTTTTTCCATATAAATCATCGCCAACAATAGGTGCATTTAAACCGTTTTTATGTGCTGCATGTACTCGTAATTGATGCGTTCTTCCTGTGATTGGATAAAAGTGAACACGTGTTTTGTCATTTTCTTTTTGGATGATTTCCCAATAAGTTTCTGCTTTTTTTCCATGCTCAAAATCAACCAATTGTTTGGGTCTATCATCTAAATCCAATCGAATTGGGAGTTTTATATTGCCATTTGTTTCTGTCAAATTTCCTTCCAATAAAGCAACATAGCGTTTTTTTACGGTTCTATTTATAAACTGACTTTGTAAAATTTTGTTGGCTTCTTTTGTTTTTGTCAGCAGTAAAATTCCTGATGTTGACATGTCCAAACGATGCACAATTAAAGGTCCAGTTGCTGTTGGATATTTTTCTTTCATTCTCGTATAAACAGAATCTTTGATTTCTTTGCCAGGAACTGATAAAAATTCAGCAGGTTTGTTTACAATAATTAGCACATCGTCTTCAAAAAT